>JBIQML010000703.1:0-2569 GCA_044463405.1 Nakamurella lactea
GACCGCGACAGCGGCGAACACCAGCAGCCCCTGCAGCGGCGTCGGCCCGGTCGCGTTCAGCGCGTCGGCGAACGGCCCGCCGCCCGCGTCCGGCGGCGCCATGTTCGCGGACGCCTCCCGGTCCGTGACGAAGGCGCTGGCGGCGGTGAACGGTAGCCACGGCGACACGTCCGGGCCGAAGCGCGGGATCAGCGAGACGAGCTGCTCGACGAGCATCGACCAGACCAGCAGCAGGGCGATCGCGCCCGCGGACTGCCGGACCAAAAGGCCCACCGCAATGGCGATCACCCCCGCGATCGGGTACAGCGCGGCATGGCCCAGCACGTACCGCCATTGATCGGCGGTGGCGAGCTCCAGCGGCGAGCTGGGGTTGGTGGCCAGCAGCTTGGTGAGGAAGAACGCGGCGAACGCGCTCACCACGGCGATCAGTGCGCCCACCACCATGACGACGGCGGTCTTCGCGGCCAACACCCGGGTGCGTTTCGGCGCGGCCAGGAACGTGCTGCGCATCGTGCCGAACCGGTAGTCGGTGGTCACCGCCAGTGCCGCCAGCACCATGAAGACCGACATGCCGAGCTGCATCCCGGCCTGGGAGGTGCCGGTCGAGGCGAACTGCCGCCCGTTCTCGGTGATCAGTCCCATCAGCAGGGCGAATGCCAGCGCGGCGACCAGGATCAGGGCCAGGCACCAGTACGGCGAGCGGGTCGAGAACAGCTTGATGCGTTCCACGGCGAGGAGCTTCATCGGTGGATCACAACCCTTCCGGTGCGGAATGACGCGGCGCGGTGCTCTCCGGCGCGGGTGCTGACGGAACCTGGCCGTCGGCGGCAGCCGCGGGCGGCGTCATGCTCGCCGGTAGCGGAGCGTCGGACGGCGCCGGGGCGCCTGCAGGTGCCGGGAAGCCCTGCACCGCCGGGGCGCCCGCAGGTGCCGGGAACCCCTGAGGCGCCGGCCCGCCCGGCCCGACGGCGTGGGCGGGGAACTCGACCGCCTGCCCGGTGAGCTGCATGAAGGCCTGCTCCAGCGAGCCCGCCTGCGCGGACAGCTCGTGCAGCGCGAGCCCCGCCGCGGCCGCGGCGTCACCGATCTGCTCGATGGGCGAACCGGAGACCAACAGCGCGCCGTCGGCATCCTCCACCGACATGCCCTGAGCCAGCAGCACCCGGCGCAGCTCCGGCCGGCGCGGCGAGCGTACCCGCACGGTGGAGCGCGTCGCGGTGTCGATGAATTCCCGGGTCGAGGTGTCGGCGATCAGCTTCCCCCGCCCGATCACCACGAGATGGTCTGCGGTCACGGCCATCTCGGACAGCAGGTGCGACGACACCAGCACCGTCCGCCCCTGTGAGGCGAGGTTCCGCATCAGCGTGCGGATCCACAAGATGCCCTCCGGGTCGAGACCGTTCACCGGCTCATCGAACAGCAGCACCTCGGGATCCCCCAGCAGTGCGCCCGCGATGCCCAGGCGCTGCTTCATGCCGAGCGAGAACTGGCCGGCGTTTTTGCGCGCCACCGACTCCAGGCCGACCAGCGTCAGCACCTCGTCGACTCGCGAGGCGGGCAGTCCATTCGCCCGGGCCATCCAGCGCAGGTGTGCGCGGGCGGATCGATTGGGGTGCACCCAGTTCGCGTCCAGAAGCGCGCCGACGCGGGTCAGGGGGTTCGGGATGTCCCGGTACGGCCGGCCCGCGATCGTCGCCGTACCGGAGGTCGGGTTGTCCAGCCCCAGGATCACGCGCATCGTGGTCGACTTGCCGGCGCCGTTAGGCCCGAGGAAGCCGGTGACGATGCCGGGTCGCACGGTGAACGTCAGGTCGTCCACCGCCCGGGTCTTCCCGTAGACCTTGGTCAGGTTGCCTACCTCGATCACCACGTGGCCTTCCCGTCGCGCTGCTGTCTGCGAACAGTTTTCCATAGTGCCTGATGACGCCGTGCCGGCGTGACGGCGCACCGCCGCGATGCAGCGTCATATCCGAAACACCGCTGGTATGACGCCGCCCCGTGCAGTGCGTCGATCGGGAGGCTCAGTCGCCGTGGCTGATTCCGGGCAGGCCCAGCTCCGCCATCCGTCGGTCCCGCTCCTCGCGCGCGGCGGTGATGTGCGCGGTGGCCCCTAGCGCCGACAGCGCCGTGATCAGCCCCTCGTGGGCCTGCTGATCGTAGGGATCCGTCTGCAGGATCCGGCGGTTGAGATCGGCCGCGGTCAGGAAATCACCGGCGGCGTCAGCCGACTCAGCGAGGGTGCGGGCGGCAGCCAGGAAGGCGAGATGCGTCTGCTGGCGGAGCGGCCCGGCCCATTCGGCGTACGGCTCGTCCAGGAAGGCTTCGCCACCGTATGCCGCCACGGCGTCGCGCAGCAACTGCTCACGTTGGGTCGATCCGGGCTCGGCGGCGCGCGCCGCCCCGGCCAGTGCCAGGAAGTCCTCGACGTCCACGGATAGCCGGTCCATCCGGATCCGCAGCACATCCGCGTCGGCAGCGAGGTAGGTGTCCAGGGGATGACGCCGTCCAGGGTCGAGCGCCCTCCGGATCGCGGTCAGCGCGACCGAGAACCGGTTGCGGAGCAGACAGG
>JBIQML010000704.1:0-2563 GCA_044463405.1 Nakamurella lactea
ACGACGGCCGCAAGCACGTCCCGGTGTTCATCACCGAGTCGATGGTCGGCCACAAGCTGGGCGAGTTCGCCCTGACCCGCACGTTCAAGGGTCACGTCAAGGACGATCGCCGCAGCCGGCGGGGCTGACGCCGCACCGCCCGCCGAGCACTTGAGACCAGCACAACGGCAACGCAAGCAAGAGGGATACCGATGAACGCCGCTAGCAACACGGCCGCGGACACGCCAGAGGCCGCGCAGGAACTGCCCCGTGCCAGGGCGCAGGCGCGCTACGTGCGCACCACGCCCACCAAGGCCCGCCGGGTGGTGGACCTGATCCGCGGGCGAACGGCGGCCGACGCCGCCGCGGTGTGCCGGTTCGCGCCGCAGGCCGCCAGCGAGCAGGTCGGCAAGGTGCTCGCCTCCGCCGTCGCCAACGCGGAGAACAACCTCGGCCTCGATCCGGAGACCCTGCTGGTCGACCGGGCCTGGGTGGACGAGGGGCCGACGCTCAAGCGGTTCCAGCCGCGTGCCCAGGGCCGGGCGTTCCGGATCAACAAGCGCACCTGCCACATCACGATCGAGCTGGTGTCCGTGGAGAAGGCGGACACCGACAATGGTCGTCGCCGACGCGGCGACCGCAGCGCGAAGGGAAGGACCCGGTAGTGGGCCAGAAGATCAACCCGCACGGCTTCCGGCTCGGCATCACCACCGACTGGAGCTCCCGCTGGTATGCGGACAAGGCCTATTCCGAGTACGTCGCGGAGGACGTGGCCATCCGCAAGCTGATGAGCAAGGGCATGGAGCGCGCCGGCATCGCCAAGGTGGAGATCGAGCGCACCCGGGACCGGGTACGGGTGGACATCCACACCGCCCGGCCGGGCATCGTGATCGGTCGCCGCGGCGCCGAGGCCGACCGCATCCGCGGCCAGCTGGAGAAGCTCACCGGCAAGCAGGTGCAGCTGAACATCCTCGAGGTGCGCAACCCCGAATCGGATGCGCAGCTCGTCGCCCAGGGCGTCGCCGAGCAGCTGTCCAACCGTGTCGCCTTCCGTCGTGCCATGACGAAGTCGATGCAGTCCGCGTTGCGGTCCGGTGCCATCAAGGGCATCAAGATCCAGTGCTCCGGCCGGCTGGGCGGCGCCGAGATGAGCCGCTCCGAGTTCCGCCACGAGGGTCGAGTGCCGCTGCACACGCTGCGTGCCGACATCGACTACGGCTTCTTCGAGGCCAAGACCACCTTCGGCCGTATCGGCGTGAAGGTCTGGATCTACAAGGGCGACAAGACCGGCACCCTGGCCGAGCAGCGGGCCGCCGAGGCGGTGGCCGCGCAGCGCAGCGCGGCTGGCCGTGATCGCGCGGACCGCGGCGGCGCCCGGCGCCGCGGCGACCGGGGCGCGGCGCCGGCCACACCGGCGCCATCCACCGAGGCCGGGGCCGACGAGTCGGCTGCCGGCACCGAGACCCCCACGGAGGGTTGAGACATGCTGATCCCACGGAAGGTCAAGTTCCGCAAGCAGCACCGGCCTACCCGCAGCGGTATGTCCAAGGGCGGCACCCAGGTCACCTTCGGCGACTACGGCATCCAGGCGCTGGAGCCGGCCTACGTCACCAACCGGCAGATCGAGTCCGCGCGTATCGCCATCAACCGGCACATCCGGCGTGGCGGCAAGGTGTGGATCAACATCTACCCGGACCGCCCGCTGACCAAGAAGCCCGCCGAGACCCGCATGGGTTCCGGGAAGGGCTCGCCGGAGTGGTGGGTGGCCAACGTCAAGCCGGGCCGGGTGCTGTTCGAGATGACCTACCCGTCCGAGGCCACCGCGCGTGAGGCGCTGCGCCGGGCGATCCACAAGCTGCCGATGCGCTGCCGCATCGTCACCAGAGAGGGTGGTGAGTGAGCATGGCCGAGAACACCGCCGCGGGCTCGCTGCGTGAGCTGGGCGCCGAGGAACTGATGCTGCGGCTGCGGGAGTCCAAGGAGGAGCTGTTCAACCTGCGCTTCCAGATGGCCACCGGGCAGATGGACAACAACCGTCGGCTGCGCCAGGTGCGGCACGACATTGCCCGCATCTACACGGTGATGCGCGAGCGCGAGCTCGGGCTGTCGGTCGGGCCGGACGTGCTGGCCGGCGCTTCTTCCGAGGCATCGGCCGAGGCGGCACAGTGAGCGAGCAGGATGAGACCACACGGGAGACTGAGGTTCAGGTGACGGAGCAGGCAGCCGACACGGCGGTGACGGAGTCCGCCGCGACCGGTGCATCGGAGGAGCCCGCCAAGCGCGGATTCCGCAAGACGCGCGAGGGCCTGGTGGTGTCCGACAAGATGGCCAAGACCATCGTGGTGGCCCTGGAGGACCGGGTGAAGCACCCCCGGTACGCGAAGGTCATCCGCCGGACCTCCAAGGTCAAGGCGCACGACGAGGCCGGCTCGGCGCACCTGGGGGACCGGGTGTTGCTGGCCGAGACCCGGCCGCTGTCGGCGACCAAGCGCTGGCGGCTGGTCGAGGTGCTGGAGAGGGCCAAGTAGACCCCGGCACCCCGCACGACCGCGCGAAGCCCCCGACCGTGACCCGGCCGGGGGCT
>JBIQML010000705.1:0-2558 GCA_044463405.1 Nakamurella lactea
CTCCGTCACCGCCTGCAACCCGTGAGCCAGCACGACCTTCGCCGCCTCGCCGGCCCTGATCCGAGTGATGGCCTGCTGCACCGCCGAGGTGAACCCGGTGGCGGACAGCGCCGCATCGCCGTAGCGGACCTGGCCCGGCGCCGTCACCGGCGCCGGAGGGGTGAGGGCCGGCGGTTCGCCGATGGTGGTCAGGAACGTCGCCCCGTCCACCCGGCCGAGCACCGTGCGGGGAATCACAGCCACCGACGGGTCGTCCGCGGTGAATCCCAGAGATACGAAGCACACCGGACCGCTGCCGGGCGTGCCCACCTCGTCGTCGACGTCGATCTGCTCGAGCTGCCAGGAGTACCAGCGGGCGATCTGGTCGGCGGCGTCCGCGCCGGTGACGGTGATCGCGGCATGCTCGCCCCAGCCGACCAGGCCGCTCCCGTTCTGCACGAAGCACACGGCGCCGCGGGCATCCGGGATGGCCGCGATCAGCTCAGCGTGTTCCGGGCTGCGTGCCTGGGTGAGGCAGCGGCTGATCACCGGAGCGGGGGATGCGGACACGCGGACCAAGGGTAGTCGTGCGCCCGCCGGCGGCGCGCCGCCCGGTCCCGGCCGGCGAGACGGCCGGGCTAACGGGGGCGGGCCCGCCGGGAGCACGTCGTCACGTCCCGTCCGCGGCACGTCACGCCGAGCCACTCGCGGTCACTAGGCTGGTGGATATGGGACGGGCCGACCTCGCCAAGGATCCACGGCAGGTGGCCGCGATGTTCGACGGTGTCGCGGGCGGCTACGACCGCACCAACACCCTGCTCTCGCTCGGGCAGGATCGCCGGTGGCGCCGGCACGTGGTGCGGGCGCTGCAGCCGGTGCCCGGCGAGCGGATCCTGGACCTGGCGGCCGGCACCGCGGTGTCCACCCAGGAGCTGACCAGCACCGGCGCCTGGTGCGTGGCCGCCGACTTCTCGCTGGGCATGCTCGCCCAGGGTGCCCAGCGCGGGGTGCCGCGGGTGGCCGCGGACGCGATGGCGCTGCCGTTCGCCGACGCCGCGTTCGACTCCGTCACCATCGCCTTCGGGCTGCGCAACGTGGTCGATCCACAGGCCGCGCTGGCCGAGATGGCCCGCGTCACGAAGCCCGGCGGGCAGTTGCTGGTCTGCGAGTTCTCCCGGCCCCGGCCCGCCCCGATCCGCTGGGGCTACCACTGGTACTCCCGGCACGTGCTGCCCCGGATCGCGCGCCGGTTCTCCTCCAACCCGGACGCCTACGCCTACCTGACCGAGTCCATCAGGGCCTGGCCCGACCAGCGCGCGCTCGCCGCCATGATCGCCAGGGCGGGCTGGGCGGAGGTGGCCTGGCGGAACATGACCTTCGGCGTGGTGGCGCTGCACCACGCGGTGCGCCGGGGCTGACGCCCGCCGGCACGCCTGTCGAGGTCAATCCGGGCTGTTGGCGGACACGCCCGCCCCTACGGGTGCCTCGGATGTGACGCGGCACGACAACCCGCCTAGACTGCCGGGTGAGCACTTAGTGAACGCTTTCACAAGCGTTTTCCGCCGGCTGGTCCCCGGCTCGAGATTCGCACCGGGAGGGCATCGCTTCGCCATGACCAACCCCACGGTCGGGGCCGCTGCGGCCCGCGGCGCCGACGTGATCGTCGTCGGCGCCGGCCCCGCCGGATCCAGCGCAGCCATCCACCTGGCCAGGGCCGGCGTCGACGTGCTCCTGCTGGAGAAGTCGACCTTCCCGCGGGACAAGGTGTGCGGTGACGGGCTCACCCCGCGGGGCGTCAAGCAGGTGCTGGCGCTGGGCATCGACGTGTCCGGTGACGACTGGATCCGCAACCGCGGCCTTCGGGTGATCGGGGGCGGAACGACCCTGGAACTGCCCTGGCCGACCCTCGCCGACTTCCCGGACTTCGGGCTGGTCCGCCCGCGGCGAGACTTCGACGACATGCTGGCGACGCTGGCCGTCAAGGCCGGTGCCCACCTGCGGCAGGGCGTCACCGTGACCGCCCCGATGCTGGACGAGCGCACCGGACGGGTGACGGGGGTACGGGCTCGCACCGCAGAGGGGCCGGCCGAGTTCCGCGCCCCGCTGGTGCTCGGCGCCGACGGGGTGTCCGCCCGGATGGCCACCGCGCTGGGCATCCGGCGCCGGGACGACCGGCCGCTGGGCGTGGCGGTGCGGCGCTACTACCGCAGCGAGGCGCGCACCCACGACGATCACCTGGAGTCCCACCTGGAACTGTGGGACCGCACCGACCCCGCCAACCCGAGGCTGCTGCCCGGATACGGCTGGATCTTCGGGCTGGGCGACGGGACGGTGAACGTCGGCCTGGGGATGCTCAGCACCTCCAAGGCGTTCCGCAACACCGACTACCGCGCGCTGCTGCGCACCTGGCTGGACGGCACCCCTGTCGAGTGGGGTCTGCGCGAGGGCAACGCCGACGGGCCGGTCGGTGGAGCGGCGCTGCCGATGGGCTTCAACCGCAGCCCGCACTACCGGGACGGGCTGCTGCTGCTCGGCGACGCCGGCGGCATGGTCAACCCGTTCAACGGCGAGGGCATCGC
>JBIQML010000706.1:0-2555 GCA_044463405.1 Nakamurella lactea
AGCCGCAGCGTCAGCGTGCCGCCCATGGACAGTCCGCACACCACGACCGCGCGACAGTGCGTGCGGAGGTCCGCGAGTGACGCCGTGACGGTGGCCAGCCAGTCCGCGAACGTGGTGCGGTTCGCGTCCTGCCAGCGGGTGCCGTGCCCGGGCAGCAGCGGCAGCCGCACGGTGTAGCCCTCGGCGGCCAGATGCTCCGCCCAGGGCCGCAGCGACTGTGGCGTGCCGGTGAGCCCGTGGCAGAGCAGCACGCCGACCTCGCCGTTCGCGCCGCTGCCGTCGTGGGCGAACGGACGGCTGCCGGCCGCGAGCGCTGCCGCGTCACCGGGTTTCATCGCGGCCCCTTCCGTCTCGCGCGGTCGCGCCGTCATGAACGTGACTGTCATGATCGTTATCGTCACGAATGTCACCGTCGTGATCTCCCCATCATGGTGACACGCGCCCCTGCCGAGCCGCCAAGGGCGTACGGTAAAGGACAACGTTTCGGCGGATCGCTAGGAGTCAGGTACGTGCTGTATGGGCTGATGAAGTACGTGCTGCTGGGCCCGCTGCTACGGCTGTTCTTCCCCTGCACCGTGATCGGCGCGGAGAACATCCCGGAGCGGGGCGGCGCGATCCTGGCCGGAAACCACGTCTCCGTCGCCGATTCCTTCTTCGCGCCGTTGCACATGAAGCGGCGCGTCACGTTCCTGGCCAAGAGCGAGTACTTCACCGAGAAGGGGTTCAAAGGAAAGCTGAAGAAGTGGTTCTTCACCGGCGTGGGTCAGGTGCCCATCCAGCGGGGCGGCGCGTCCGCGGCACATGACGCGCTGGAGACCGGGGTGAAGCTGCTGCGTCAGGGCAAATTGCTCGGCATCTATCCCGAGGGCACCCGCTCGCCGGACGGTCGCCTGTACAAGGGCAAGACGGGCGTGGCCCGGATGGCGCTGCAGGCCGGGGTGCCGGTCGTGCCGATGGTGATGATTGGCACCGAGAAGGTCAACCCGATCGGCTCGAAGATCTGGCGGCCGCACCGCATCACCTTGGTCGTGGGCCGGCCCATGGATTTCTCCCGCTACGAGGGCATGGCCGGCGACCGCTTCGTGGAGCGCTCCATGACCGACGAGATCATGTACCGGATCATGGAGCTGTCCGGCCAGGAATACGTCGACATGTATGCGACGAAGCGCAAGGCGGAGATGGCGGAGGGCGGCCGGCCCCGGTCGGCCACGGTGACGAAGCTGCCCGGCCAGCGAGCCAGCTGACGGCCGGTCCGGATCGATGGCAGCACCGCTCGCGAAGGCCCGCTACTTCTACGACTGCGAGTTCGTCGAGGACGGCCGCACGATCGACCTGATCTCCATCGGCGTCGTGTGTGACGACGGCCGCGAGTACTACGCCGTCTCCACCGAGTTCGACTCCGCGCGCGCCGGGACCTGGGTGCGCCGTCACGTTCTGCCGCATCTGCCCAAACCGGCCGACCCGGCGTGGCGGTCCCGGGCGACGATCCGCGACGACCTGCTGGCGTTCTTCACCGCGCCAGGCCTGCCCATCGAGTTGTGGGCGTGGTGCGCGGCCTACGACCACGTGGCGCTGGCGCAGCTGTGGGGCGACATGCCGTCGCTGCCCCGGGCGATTCCGCGGCTCACCTACGAGATCCGGCAGTTCTGGGAGGCGGCGGGCAGCCCGATCACCGAGCCGCCGCCGGGGGAGCGGCATCACGCCCTCACCGACGCGCGGCTGGGATACGCCCGGTTCCGCGCCGCGGAGATCGTCGCCGTCCGCGTGTGACGGCGGCGTGGCGGAAATGACGCAACCCTCGGGCCATGAGGGCGTGCCGCGCCGATATCCTTGATGGCGTGAACTGGACTGTGGACATCCCCTCGGACGTGCTGCCGACCCTGCCCCCGCTGCCGGCCGCCATGCGCGACCAGCTCGACGCCGCGCTGGCGCTGCCGGCCGCGCAGCAACCCGAGTGGTCGGATCCAGACCAGGTGCGCGCGATCCGCACAGTGCTGGAGTCCGTGCCGCCGGTGACGGTCGCCTCCGAGGTGGACGCGCTGCACCGCCAGCTCGCCGCCGTGGCGCGCGGGGAGGCGTTCCTGTTGCAGGGCGGCGACTGCGCGGAGACGTTCGCCACCAACACCGAGCCGCACATCCGCGGCAACATCCGCACCCTGCTGCAGATGGCCGTGGTGCTCACCTACGGTTCCTCCATGCCGGTGGTGAAGATCGCCCGGATCGCCGGCCAGTACGCGAAGCCGCGCTCGTCGGCGATCGACGCGCTGGGCCTGCCCAGCTATCGGGGCGACATCATCAACTCGCTGTCCACCGACGCGCAGGCCCGCATCCCGGACCCGTCCCGCATGATCCGCGCCTACGCCAACGCCTCGGCCGCGATGAACCTGGTGCGGGCCGTCACCGGCTCGGAGGCCGGCGACCTGGCCAGCGCCCACTCCTGGAACCAGAAGTTCGTGCGCACCTCCCGAGCCGGGCAGCGCTACGAGAAGATGGCCTCCGAGATCGACCGGGCCATGCGGTTCATGGCTGCCTGCGGCGCCGATTCGCATTCCCTG
>JBIQML010000707.1:0-2549 GCA_044463405.1 Nakamurella lactea
CGAGGACCTGGTGCACCGGCCGGACGTCCACCCGTTCGACTGGATCACCGCCACCGCCAGGGAGATCGGGCTGCTGACCGACTCGCCCGATGCGCAGGTCGCCGCCGAGATGGACACCCACTTCTTCAGCCCCCGAGGCTATCTCGCGCTGGCCGCCGGCCTGCCGCATGCCCGCGTGGTGGACAGCGTGGAACTGGTCAACTGGGTGCGGGTGGTCAAGTCGGACGCCGAGCAGGCGATGCTCCGGGAGGCCGGCCGGGTCGCCCAGCACGTGATGCAGGTGGCCCTGGACAACGTGGTCGCCGGCCGGCGGCAGTGCGACGTGGTCGCCGAGATCCAGCACGCCCAGGCCTGCGGCACCGACGACCTCGGCGGCGACTACCCGGCCCTGGTCCCGCTGCTGCCGACCGGGGCGGCCTCCGGCACCCCGCACCTGACCTGGAGCGAGGCGCCGCTGCGCGACGGCGAGGCCACCACCATCGAGATCGCCGGGGTGCGGCATCGCTACCACGCTCCGTTGGCGCGCACGGTCTCGCTCGGACGCCCCCCGGACCGGTTGCGCGCCGTGGCCGACGTGGTCAGCGACGGTATGGCAGAGGTGCTCGACCAGCTGCGTCCCGGAAACGCCGGCCGCGACGCGCACGCCGCGTTCACCCGGGTCCTGGCCCGACACGGCTTGCAGAAGGACTCCCGGCTCGGCTACTCGATCGGCATCGGGTATCCGCCGGACTGGGGCGAGCGAACCGTCAGCATCCGATCCGAGGAGCAGACCGTGCTGCAGGCCGGCATGGCCTTCCACGTCATCCTGGGCATGTGGATGGACGGGTGGGGATACGAGACCTCCGAGTCCCTGCTGGTCACCGAGAACGGCGCCGAGCCGCTGACCGACGTGCCCCGCGGCCTGACCGTCAAGGAGTGAGCCGATGACCGACATCACCACCAGCACGCTGCCATTGGCATCGCGCGCCGCCGGCCTGGTCGGGTCCGTCATCGACTCCAGCACCTCGCTGCTGGCCGAGCAGACCCACGACATCGTCCGGTTCGCCATGGGAAGCCCTGCGCCGGAAGCGATCCCGACCGACGTGCTGGACGAGGTCGCACGCAAGCAACTGAGCACCCCGGACGCGTTCGACTACGCGGCCTCCGAGGGCGATCCGGCGCTGCGGGAGGCGCTGCTCGCCGAACTGACCGGCACCACCGACGAGACCACCCCGGAACGGCTGACCATCACCGCCGGTGGCATGCAGGGCCTGGACCTGGCGTTCAAGCTGTTCGTGGACCCGGACGACCTGGTGGTGGTGGAATCGCCCACCTACACCAACGGATCGGCCACCGCGCTGTCCTACCGGGCGGAGCTGCTCGAGGCACCGGTCGACGACGACGGGATGGACGTCGAGCAACTGGCGGAGCTGGTGCGGCGGGCCGGCCGCACCCCGAAGGCGATCTACGCCATCCCCACGTTCCAGAACCCGTCCGGATCGACGATGTCGGTTCCCCGCCGCGAGCGGCTGCTGGAGCTGGCCCGGAGCTGGGGCAGCGTCGTCATCGACGACGATCCGTACGGCATGCTCCGCTTCGAGGGCGAGAACGTGCCCTCCCTGCACGAACTCGCCGCCGGTGACCCGCTGGTGTTCTCCGTCCGCACCTTCTCCAAGATCATCGCCCCGGGGCTGCGGGTCGGCTGGGTGGACGCCGATCCCAGCCTCGGCCAGCTGCTGATCAACGCCAAGCAGGCGATGGACACCTGCACCAACATGCCGATGCAGCGGCTGATCGCCGGGTTCCTGCAGGGCGGGCACCTGCGTGAGCACCTGGCCACCCAGCGGATGGTGTACCGAGAACGCAAGCAGGCCATGCAATCCGCGCTGAACGAGCACCTCGGCGAACGGGTTCGATGGACCGACCCGGCCGGCGGATTCTTCCTGTGGGTCACCTTCGACGACGACGTGGACACCCAGGTGCTGTTCGAGCGGGCCCTGGCCGGCGGAGTCGCCTTCATCCCGGGCAACGCGTTCTCGCCCAGCAAGCGATTCCCGCACGCGCTGCGGCTGTGCTTCGCCGCCACCGCCCCCGACCGGATCCACGAGGGCGTCGCGCGGCTGGCCCGGGTGATCGACGGGCGGTCGCGATGACCGCGACCAGCCGGCCCCGCCCCGACGGGTCGAGCACGGCGGTGACGGAGCCCACGGCGGTGACGGAGCCCAGGGCGGTGACGGAGCCCACGGCGGCGGGCGCGCCCGGGCGGGGTGTGCCCGAGCCGCGGGAGCCGATCGCCGCGTCGGACGCCGCCGCGTCGGACGCCGCCACGTCGTTGGAGGCGCGCGCGGTCGAGCTGATCGACGAGTCCGCCCTGGTGGCGCTGACCCGGCGGCTGGTCCGCCAGCACGGCCAGAACCCGCCCGGCGAGGAGGCCGCCACCGTCGCCGAACTGCTGCTGGCGTGCACCGAGTACGGCCTGGCGGTGTGCACCTCGACCGCGGCACCGGGCCGCGACAACGTGCACGCGCGCACCGCGGGAGGCGAAGCACCCGGCCTGCTGCTGCTCGGCC
>JBIQML010000708.1:0-2547 GCA_044463405.1 Nakamurella lactea
AACCGTCCCCGGTGTGCACCAGCAGCGCGGCGTTGACGGCCAGCGCCAGGCCGGTCCGATTCCAGGACAGCCTGGTGCGCTCGGCCTGCCCGCCCCGATCCAGGATCCGGCGGGCCGGCGGCGTCATGACTCGGCCACCAGCAGCACGACCAGCACCACCACCGCGATCACGGTCAGGCCGTAGCCGAGCAGCAGCGTCAGCCGGTTGGGTGGCAGCGTGGTGTTCAGCCGCATGGCGCGCTCGCGGGTGAACCAGCGATGATGGGCGGCCCCGGAGATGATTCCGGCGATGACGATCAGCGCGATGCCGACGGCCAGCCGGACCGTTCGCGGGCCCAGGTCCGGTGCCAGTTGCACGATGGCGATCCCGCCCGCGAGCAGCGCCAGCGAGGTGCGGATCCAGGCCAGGAAGGTTCGCTCGTTGGCCAGCGAGTACCGGTAGTCGGGGTCGCTGCCGATCTCGTGCAGCCGGAGCCTGCGGCCGGACCGTTCGGAGCCGCCGGGATCGGACCCTGGATCTCCGTCAGCCATCGGCGGGCCGATCGGCGGTGACGGGGCTCGCGGGGTCGGCCGCGCACCGGAAGCCCATGTGCCCCGTGGAGGTGTCCGGGGTGTTCTGCGTGCGGCCCGCGGTGCGGTAGCGGTTGCAGTACGAGACGTGACACAGGTACGAGCCGCCGCGCAGCACCATGGTGGGGCCGGCCGGCGGGCCCTTCGGGTCGCGCCGGGTCCGGTCGTTCTCGCGGGCGTGCCAGTGCGCCGAGAAGTGGTCCGCGGTCCACTCCCAGACGTTCCCGGTGGTGTTGAACAGGCCGAACCCGTTGGGGGCAAAGGCATCCGCCGGTGCCGTCGCGAGATACCCGTCGTCACCGCTGTTGCGGCGCGGGAACTCGCCCTGCCAGACGTTCATCCGGTGCGCCCCGCCGGGCTCCAGCTCGTCGCCCCAGGGGAACGTCGATCGTTCCAGGCCGCCGCGGCAGGCCTTCTCCCACTCGGCCTCGGTGGGCAGCCGCTTGCCGGCCCAGGCCGCGTAGGCGGCCGCGTCGTTCCAGGACACGTGCACCACTGGGTGGTCGCCCGTCCGGTCCACGCCGCTGTGCGGGCCGAAGGGATGCGCCCAGTCGGCGCCGCGCACGGCCGTCCACCACGGCGCTCCCGGAACGGTACCGTCCACCACGGCGCCCCGGTCCCGCCGGTCGATCAGGCCGTCGAACACGAACGACCAGCCGAAGCGCTCGGCCTCGGTGCGGTATCCGGTGTCGGAGACGAACTCGCCGAACGCGGCGTTCGTCACCGCCGTGGCGTCGATGTGGAACTCGCCGACGTACACCCGGCGCACCGGACCCTCCCCGTCGCCGGGGAACGCGTCCGGAGAATCGTTGCCCATCAAGAACTCCCCGGCCGGTATGGCGACCATCCCGGCCAGATCGGGCGTCCGGGCGGACCTCGTCACCGCCAGATCGACTGCCGCCGGGCCGGGGTGCCCGTCCGGTCCGCGAGACGGCGCGCAGCAGGAACTCATGGTCCGATTGTCCGTTCCGACATCAGGTTCGCCGGTCCAAAGCCGGATTCCGGCGCTTCGGCGGGGCCAAAATTCGGCCTTGGACCCGCGAACATCGCCGGAAACCCCGTCACAGCGTCGGATACAGCGGGTGACGGGCGGCCAGCGCGGATACCCGGCCCGACAGCGACTCCGCCAGCGACGGGTCGAGATCCCCGGCCGGTGCGGTCAGCGCGCCGGCGATGATGTCGGCCACCTCCACGAAGTCCTCATCACCGAAGCCACGGGTGGCCAGCGCCGGGGTGCCGATGCGCAGTCCGGAGGTCACCATCGGCGGGCGCGGGTCGAACGGCACCGCGTTCCGGTTGACGGTGATGCCGATCGAGTGCAGCCGGTCCTCGGCCTGCTGTCCGTCGAGATCCGAGTTGCGCAGGTCGGCCAGCACCAGGTGCACGTCGGTACCGCCGGTGAGGACGTTCACCCCGGCTGCCCGCGCATCGTCGGCCACCAGTCGCTCCGCGAGCAGCTTCGCGCCGGACAGCGTCCGCTCCATCCGGTTCTTGAACTCTGGGGCGGCCGCCATCTTGAACGCGACCGCCTTGCCCGCGATCACGTGCTCCAGCGGGCCGCCCTGTTGACCGGGGAACACGGCCGAATTCACCTTTTTGGCCAGCGCCGCATCGTTGGTCAGGATCACGCCGCCGCGCGGCCCGCCCAGCGTCTTGTGCGTGGTCGTCGTCGTGATGTGCGCGTAGGGAACCGGCGACGGGTGCAACCCGGCGGCGACCAGCCCGGCGAAGTGCGCCATGTCGACGAACAGGTAGGCGCCCACCTCGTCGGCGATCTCACGGAACCTGGCGAAGTCCAGGTGCCGTGGGTAGGCAGACCAGCCGGCAACGATCACCTTCGGCCGGTGCTCGCGGGCCATCGAGGCCACCGCGTCCATGTCGACGCGAAAGTCTTCCTTGGACACCTCGTAGGCCGCCACGTTGTAGAGCAGCCCGGAGAAGTTGATGCGCATGCCGTGCGTCAGGTGCCCGCCGTGC
>JBIQML010000709.1:0-2545 GCA_044463405.1 Nakamurella lactea
GACGACGCTGTACGTCGGCATCGTGGCCGTGGGCATCGCCGCGGTGGTCGGCACCCCGCTGGGCATCCTGGCGGGCATGGTCCGGCCGGGCTGGAGCGAGTTCGTGATGCGCATCACCGACATCTGGCTGGCATTCCCCGCCCTGCTGCTGGCGCTGATCTTCGCGACGGTGTTCGGCTCGTCGGTCACGTCGGCGATGACGGCGATCGGTATCGCGAGCGTCCCGGCGTTCGTTCGGGTCGTGCGATCCGGCACCCTGCGGGTGATGTCCAGCGACTACGTGCAATCCGCGCGGGTGGCTGGGCGGCGCGGCCCGGCCATCGCGCTGCACCACGTGCTGCCGAACGTCGCCGGCCTGGTGAT
This sequence comes from Nakamurella lactea, assembly GCA_044463405.1. Classification (GTDB taxonomy): domain Bacteria; phylum Actinomycetota; class Actinomycetes; order Mycobacteriales; family Nakamurellaceae; genus Nakamurella; species Nakamurella lactea_B. The sequence continues at coordinate 364 of JBIQML010000709.1, forward strand.
CGTGCAGTGCTCGGTGTCCTACGCCATCGCGATCCTCGCCGAGGCGGCGCTGTCCTACCTGGGCCTGTCGGGCGGGCCGACCACCCCGAGCTGGGGGCTGATGCTCTACCAGGGGCAGCAGGTGATCACGGTGGAGCCGCTGCTGGTGGTCTGGCCCGGCGTGGCGATCGCGCTGGCGGTGCTGGCGTTCAACCTGCTCGGCGACGGGCTGCGGGACCGCTTCGACCCGCGGCTGCAGGGGCGGTGACGGGCATCATGACGAGCGCCGCCACCGGGACCGAGGCCATCGCCGGCGACTCCGCGCGGGACCCAGTGCTCACCGTGACGGACCTGACCATCACCGCCGGCGCGATGACCCTGGTCTCCGACGTGTCCTTCACCGTCGGCGCCCGCCAGCGGGTCGGCATCATCGGGGCCTCCGGGTCCGGAAAGACGTTGACCTGCATGGCCATCGCCGGACTGCTACCGGACGGGCTGTCCGCCCGCGGGTCGGTGAGGATGGCCGGATTCCAGGCGGACCTGTTGCGGGCCTCGGAACGGTCGCTGGCGTCCGTGCGGGGCCGGCTGACCGGCATGGTGTTCCAGGAGCCGATGACGGCACTCAACCCCACCATGCGGGTGGACAGGCAGGTCGCCGAGGTGATGCTGCTGCACCGCTCCGGTGCCGGCCGCGCCGCCGTCCGTGCGGAGGTGCTGGACCTGCTGTCAGCCGTCGGCCTGCCGGATCCGGAGCGGATCGCCCGCTCCTACCCGCACCAGCTCTCCGGCGGGCAGCGGCAGCGGGTGGTGCTGGCCATCGCGATGGCGAACAACCCGGCGCTGCTGATCTGCGACGAACCGACCACCGCGCTGGACGTCAGCGTGCAGGCCCGGGTGCTGGAGCTGATCGACGCGCGGGCCCGGGAGATGGGCTCGGCGCTGCTGTTCATCTCGCACGACCTGGCGGTGGTGGCCTCGGTGTGCGACTACCTGCTGGTGATGTGGCAGGGCCGGGTCGTGGAGCGGGGCCCGGTGACCACCGTGCTGACCGACCCGCAGCACGAGCACACCCGCCAGCTGCTCGCCGACGCGGATCTCACGCTGGACGATCCGGCCGGCCCCCGCCCGGGGACGGCGTCATGATCACGGCACCCACCCGGGTCGGGGCGGACCGCGGCGCACCGCAGCAGGACGTCCCGGCCGTCGAGCTGGTCGGCGTCGGCCGGCGCTTCCAACGCAGCCGCACCTCGCCGTTCAAGCCGGCCGGAGGCGTGGACGCGCTGTCGGAGGTGTCGCTGACGATCCCGCAACGATCCCGGTTCGGCGTGGTGGGGGAGTCCGGCTCCGGCAAGACCACCCTGATGCGCCTGATCGCCGCGCTGGACTCCCCGACGGCGGGACGCGTCATGGTGGAGGGCACCGATATCACCGGCAGGCGGGAGAAGGACCTGACCTTCCTGCGCCGCAACCTGCAGATCGTCTTCCAGGATCCGATGGCGTCCCTGGACCCGCGCATGCGGGTGGGCAAGATCGTCGCCGAGCCGCTGCAGGTGCTGCGCCGGCCGGACATTCCCGGGACGGTGCGGCGCGCGCTGGCCGACGTCGGGCTGGACGCCGACGCGGCACGCCGCTTCCCGCACCAGTTCTCCGGCGGCCAGCGCCAGCGCATCTCCATCGCGAGGGCGATCGCGCCCGGCCCGCGGATCCTGATCGCGGACGAGGCGGTGTCCGCGCTGGACGTGACGATCAGGGCCCAGATCCTCGAGCTGATCGAGGATCTCGCAGCCCGTCAGCAGCTCACCCTGATCTTCGTCTCGCACGACCTGTCGGTGATCCGCCGGGTGTGCGACCAGGTGGCGGTGCTGCGGGGCGGTCGGCTGGTGGAGACCGGGCCGACGGAGCGGGTGTATACCGACCCGCAGGATCAGTACACCCGGGATCTACTCGCCGCGGTGCCCACGCTGGAACGGTCCCTGGCGGCCGCGCGTGCCAGGGCGGACGCGGCCGGCAGGGAGGCGGCGCAGTGACGGACGGCCAGCAGACCGGCGGGAGCGACGGCGCGGTGACGGGCGGCTCGCGGCCGGACGGTGTCGGCGGCGCAGCAGGGCGTTCCGCCCCGACGCTGATCGACCCGGATGCGGTGGTCGAGCTGGCCGCCGCGCTGGTGCGGCTGCGCACCGTCAACGAGCCGGACGCCGCGGCC
>JBIQML010000710.1:0-2544 GCA_044463405.1 Nakamurella lactea
CGGGTCGGCGAGGCGCGGTGCCCTCGTAGCCGAGCATGTCCAGGCCGGCCTTGAGCGCCCTGACCCCGTACTGCATGCCCAGGAAGTCGGCCCGCAGCACGGCACGCTGCAACGGGCGCGCCAGGTTGACCTCACCCGAGATGCCCAGGGCAAGGATGCGCCGCACCAGGCCGGGCGCCCAGTTCGCGAAGAACGCACAGGCGCCGGTGGCACCCAGCAGGGTCGAGGCCAGCAGCAACGACCCGTTGGGCGACCAGATCTGCACGTGCTCGGGTAGCAGCGTCGCCACGTAGGACTCATATCTGATGTTGTGCCAGTGGATGTAGGCGAGCACGTTCGGTGACGAGCACATCTCGCCGATCTGCTCGGGATCGGCTGCCACACCGCCGGTTTGCCAGGTCTGATGAATGACGATGACCGGGATCGGACTCCCGGCGGTGACCGCCCGGAAGTAGTCGATCACGTTGCCCTGCCCGGATCCGTCGGGCCGCTGCGGAATGCGTACCCGTACGTGATCGGCCCCGGCCGCGGCGTAGTTCTCGGCCATGCCGATCGCCTTCGTCTGGGATGGAGTGTCGATGCCTCCGATGACGATCTTCCCGGGGCCCCGGGCATCGCAGACGGTGCGGACGGCCGCGAGGATCTCCCCGTCGTCGAGATACGTCTCCTCGCCCCCGGCGCTGCCCACCACGAACCCCGACAGGTCGGTGTCGTTCCATCGCCGAACATTCCGCGCCAGCGCGTCGTGGTCGACGCTGTCGTCGGACCGCAACGGCATCGGCGTCGGCGCCACGACGTTGGGCGCGACGCCGTCGGCACCGGCCGGCGCTCCTGGGTCCAGGGTCACGTGCGCTCTCACAATCCGATGGCCATCGCGGGCTTGTACTGGTTGACGCCACCGCGGATGAGCCCGTCTCGCGGGTCTATCAGGATGGCGTTGGGCCGCCCGAAATAGCTGGTGGAGAACGTCTCTTCCTTGGCGTCGATCTGATGTCCACGTTCGGCCATGGCGCGGATCTTCGACTCTCCGAATCGGACGTCCACGACGGTCTGCGACGATTCACTGTGCACCCTGGGTGCCGAAACGGCGTCCTGCGGGCCAAGGCCGTGGTCAATGACGTTCACGATCGAATGGGCGACGGAGGAGATCACCCGACGGCCGCCTGGCGCGCCGACGGCCAGGAACGGTTCGCCATCTCGCAACACCACCGTGGGCGCTGCCGCCGTCATCAGCCGTCGACCCGGGGCGAGCGAATTGACCGCGCCTGGCACCGGATTGAACCACATCGTTCCGTTGTTCAGCACGATGCCGGTGCCGCGTGCGACAACGGCGGAACCGAAGTGCAGTCCGAGGGTCGAGGTCAGGCTCGCCATGTTGTGATCGCCGTCCACCACGGTCAAATGCGTGGTATGCGTCTGGCCACCGCCCGCCGGAGCCAGCGGTTCGCCCGGTGATCCGTCCTGGAAGGCCCATGGGTCCCCCGCGCCGACGTCGACACTCGCCAGGCCTACATCGATCAGGCCGGCACGCTGCCGGCCGTACTCCGACGACAGCATCCCCTGCAACGGGACGGCAACGCTCTGCGAGTCGCCCAAGAATGCGAAGCGGTCCTGGAACGCCAGGCGCTGCGCCTCGGCCATGATGTGCATCTCGTCGACGCTCCCGGGACCAGCGGCACGCAGATCGAAGCTCTCGGCGATGTTGAGAATCTCGGCCACGGTCGGAAAACCGGAGTTCTCCAGACCACCGACCACGGTGTATCCGCGATAGTGACCGGTCAGCCCGCCAACGCTGGTCCGCAGCCGGTAGTCGTCCAGATCCTGCAGGGACAACAAGCCGCCGTTCTCGGCCATGTCCCGTGCGATCATGTCCGCGATCTCGCCGCGGTACACGGTCTGCACGCCCTCGTTCGCGATCAGCCGCAGGGTGCGCGCGAGATCCGGCTGATGGAAGGTGTCGCCTTCCACGCCCAGCATCGGCGCCCGATAGCACGCCCCGTCCGGCCGGAAGAACACCCGCCTGCTTTCGGCAAACCTCTGCAGCCGATGCTGGTTGACGGCCATCCCCAGCGCCACGTACCAATCCAGCACGAATCCGCGTTCCGCGAGGTCGATTGCCGGCTGTATGACCTCGGGGAGCGTCAGCCTCCCCAACAGCCGTTGCGTCTCGCCCAGGCAGGCGGGCATGCCCGGGACCGCGGGCGTCAGGTACCCGGTGTTGTTCGCGTCGTCCTCGACCAGGCCCCAGCCGTAGACGCCGTCGGACCACGTCGGGTCGACCACTGTGAACTGGTCCGGCCTGGTGGCCCGCGGCAGGGTGCCGGTGCCGTCCAGCACCGTGACCTGCCCGGTGGCCGCGTCGTAGTAGGTCAGGATGGCAACGCCGCCGAGCCCACTGTTGAACGGTTCCACCACGCCGATGGCGAATCCCGCGGCCACGGCCGCGTCCGCCGCGTTGCCGCCGCGGCTCAATGCTGCGGCTCCCGCCTCGGTGGCCTGCGGGTACATGGTCGCAACGACCCCGCGGTCCGAGGCGACTTCCGA
>JBIQML010000711.1:0-2540 GCA_044463405.1 Nakamurella lactea
GCTGGCGGAGTGATGCAACAGAACGCCGACACCTCCCATGGAATTCATGGCGGTCTCCCGGACTGCGGTGACGAACGACATGGCGGTGATGGCGTCCACCGCAGTCCCACCGTCGGCCAGGACCCGAGCGCCTTCCCGGGCGGCCTGCACGTTGTGGCTGGCGACCATTCCCCGGCTGCCCCTGGCGGCCTTCTTACCGACGACTCGTTCACTGAGGGTCACGCGGTCTCCTGGGGGGCAACGGGGTGAACCAGCTATTGACACCTCAGATCGTATCCGATACTACTTTGTCCACGCGAGATGGCAGGAGGGATCAACGCTATGGACGATCGACCGGCGGGGCCCCTGGAACGGTTCTTCGAAGACTTCACCGTCGGCGATGTCTACCGGTTCCCGCTGGGCCGGACCATCACCGAGGCGGACAACGTCTGGTTCAGCCTGCTCACGATGAACACGAACCAGCTGCACTTCAATACCGAATTCGCCTCCGCCACCGAGTTCGGACGACCGTTGGTCAACTCGGGGTTCTCCGTGGCGTTGGTGCTCGGCATGAGCGTCAGCGACGTCAGCGCGCAGGCGATCGCCAACCTCGGCTGGACCGATATCGAACTGACCCGGCCGCTCTACGTCGGGGACACGGTGTACACGCTCAGCACCGTGACGGCGGTCCGGCCGTCACGCTCCCGACCCGGCGACGGCATCGTCAGCGTGCTGACCAGCGGCATCAACCAGCACGGCGAGGAGTTCCTGCGGTTTCGCAGATCGTTCCTGGTTCGCGGCCGTGCGCACCGCATCGACACGTTCCCGAGCACCGCGTCGACCGTCGACGACGCGGCAAACGACCGATCGGACCAACAGCGGTGACGACACCCACGTCCGGGCACAGCACGCCCGCTGCCGGGCGGCCACTGCAGGACGTCCGGATCATTGCGATCGAGCAGTACGGTGCCGGGCCGTTCGGCTCGATGCAACTGGCCGATCTCGGTGCCGAGGTCATCAAGATCGAGGACCCCGGGGTCGGCGGCGACGTCGGCCGCTACGTTCCGCCGTACCAGGACGGCGAGGACTCGCTGTTCTTCGAGTCGTTCAATCGCGGCAAGAAGTCCCTGTCACTGGATCTGGCGACCTCCGCGGGCCGGAGCGTCTTCCACGACCTGGTGCGGGTCAGCGACGCGGTGTATTCCAACTTGCGCGGCGACGTGCCGGCCCAGCTCGGTATCACCTATCGGGATCTGCGCGAGATCAATCCCGCGATCGTGTGCTGTTCGCTGTCCGGATTCGGCATGACGGGACCGCGGAGCCAACAGGGTGGATACGACTACATCGTGCAGGCGCTGGCCGGCTGGATGTCGATCACCGGCGAGCCGGACGGTCCCCCGGTCAAGTCAGGACTGTCGGTGGTGGACTTCTCCGGCGGGCTGGTGGCGGCGCTGGCGCTGGTCGCGGGTGTCCACCAGGCCCGACGGGACGGGCGCGGAATGGACTGCGACATCAGCCTGTTCGAGACCGCGCTGGCCATGCTCACCTACCTCGGTACCTGGCATCTGACCTGTCAGTACGTGGCGCAGCGAACCGCGCACTCCGCGCATCCCTCGCTGGTCCCGTTCCAAGCCTTCCGGACCTCGGACTCCTGGATCGTCGTGGGGTGCGCGAAGGAGAAGTTCTTCCGGCGCATGGCGCAGGCGATCGATCGCGTCGACCTGTTGCAGGATCCGCGGTTCATGGACTTCTCGACCAGGCGCACCCATCGCGATGCGCTGATACCGATCCTGGAGTCGGTGTTCGTCGCCCGCACCACGGCACGGTGGGAGGCACTGCTCACCGCCGCCGGCGTGCCCTGTGGTGGCGTCCAGACCGTGGCCGAGGCGCTGTCGGACCCGCAGTCGGTGGCACGGTCGTCGGTGGTGGAGCTCGAGCATCCACGGTGGGGCACGCTCCGGCAGGTGGCCAGCCCGCTCCGGCTCGGCGACGAGCCCGCCGCGGTGCAGCCCGCTCCCCGTCGCAACGAGCACGCCGGCCAGATCCTCACCGATCTGCTGGGCCTGTCCCGGGAGGCGATCGCGGAACTGCGGGCGGCGGGCGCATTCGGCTGCGGGTCCACCGCCGACCACCGCACGCCAGCCGTTTGATGTTGCGGGACGGCGTCGCTATTCTTGTGGGGTTGCCCGGAGCGTTCCGGGCGGTTCCTGACTGCCTTGACCGGCGGTCCCCTGCCCCCGGGTGAGCCCCGGCGTGGCCGGCGCCGGTCGCCTGACCTGGAAGGGTGTGCCGAGATGGCTGCCGTTTGTGATGTGTGTGGCAAGGGCCCCGGCTTCGGCATGAGCGTGTCGCACTCGCACCGCCGGACGCACCGCCGGTGGAACCCGAACATCCAGCCGGTGCGCGCGCTGGTGGCACCGGGCACGGTGCGCAAGATCAACGCCTGCACCTCGTGCCTGAAGGGCGGCAAGGTCACGCGCGGCTGAGCGGACGGCGACACCCCAACGATCCGCCAGCGATCTCACAGCAATCTCACAGCGGCGGCATCATCCGATCGGGAT
>JBIQML010000712.1:0-2538 GCA_044463405.1 Nakamurella lactea
CAACGTCGCGTGCGGGTTCCACGCGGGGGACCCGTCGATCATGCGGGACGTGACGCGGCGCGCGGCCGACAACGGGGTGGCCATCGGCGCGCACATCGGCTATCGCGACCTGTTCGGGTTCGGACGCCGCGACCTGGACATCGGCCCGGACGACCTGCTGGCCGAGTCCGTCTACCAGATCGGCGCCCTGGACGCCTTCGCGCATCGGGCCGGCGACCGCGTCCGATACGTCAAGCCGCACGGCGCGCTCTACCACGCTGCCTCCCGGGACCGGACCCTCGCCGACGCCATCGTCACCGCCATCGCCGAGCACGGCGAGGAGATCGCCCTGCTGGGTCCGCGGGGCAGCCAGTTGGAGACCAGCGCGCTGGCCTCCGGGGTGCCGTTCGCCGCCGAGGGCTTCGCGGACCGGCGGTACGACGACAGCGGCACACTCGTGTCGCGTTCGCGGCCGGACGCGGTGCACTCGCGCGTGGACGACATGATCGGCCAGGCCCGCAGCATCGTGCTGGACCATGCGGTCACCTCGACCACCGGCGCCGCCATCGACCTGGAGGTCAGAAGCCTGTGCGTGCACGGCGATACGCCCGGATCGGTGCAGGCGGCACGGTCGATCCGCACCGCGCTGGAATCCAGCGGCGTCACCCTGCGCAGCTTCGCGTGAGCCATCCGGTCTCGGTGCGGTGGGTGGGGGACGACGGGCTGCTGATCGAGGCCGACGGCGTGCGAACCGTGCACCGGATCGCGGAGTGGATCGGCGACCACCGGCTGCGGGCCACGCTGAACGAGGTCGTGCCCGCCGCCCGCACCGTCTTCCTCACCGGTGCGCACGAATCCCTCGCGGCGATCCGCACCGAGATCACCTCCGCCGCCCTCCCGGATCGCCTCCGGACAACGCCGCGCACGCATGTCGTTCCGGTCCGTTATGACGGGGACGATCTGCCCCGGGTCGCCGAGCAGGCGGGGCTGAGCGTCGCGCAGGTGGTCGCGCTGCACACCGGCGCGCGATACTCGGTCGACTTCTTCGGATTCGCACCCGGTTTCGCCTACCTGTCCGGCGTTCCGGCCGAGCTACGGGTGCGCCGGCTGGCCAGCCCGCGGGTCGAGGTGCCGCCGGGCGCGGTGGCCATCGCCAACGAGTACACGGTGATCTATCCGGGTGCCTCGCCCGGCGGCTGGAACATCCTGGGCACCAGTACCGGCGAGAGCCTATGGGACGAGCGGGCCGACCCGCCGAACCGGCTGGCCATCGGGGACGACGTGACGTTCCGGGCGGTCAGGTGATCACCGTCGTCCGGCCCGGATTGTCCTGTACCGTCCAGGATCTCGGTCGGCCCGGGTACGCGCACCTCGGAGTTCCGCACGCCGGGGCGGCCAACCCCCCGGCGCTGCGCCGCGCCAACCGGCTGGTCGGCAATGCCGATTCGGCCGCCGCGCTGGAGTTCCTGCTCGGGGGATTCGCCGTCCGGTTCGACGCACCGGTGAGGTTCGCCGTCACCGGCGCTCCGGTCGACCTGCTGCTGGACGGTGAGGCGGTGTCCACCGACGTCCCCGTCACCGCCCGCGCTGGTTCGGTGCTGCGCGCGCGCCGGCCGAAACGGGGCCTGCGCTCGTACCTCGCGGTGGCCGGCGGGCTGGCCGTGGAGCCGGTGCTGGGAAGCCGGTCGACCGACACGCTGTCCGGCCTCGGGCCCGACCCGGTACGGGCCGGTACCCGGTTGCCGGTCGGCGCGCCGACCGACCAGTCGAACGGATCGGCGGTGACGGAGTTCGCGGCGACGCCGGACGACGGGCCGCTCGTCCTCGAGTTCTGCTGGGGTCCACGGGACGACTGGATCACCGAGCGCGCGCGGGGGGTACTGACCGCGACCACCTGGCGGGTGGGCACGGAGACCAACCGGGTGGCGGCGCGGCTGCAGGGCCCGCGGCTGGATCATGCGATCAGGCGGGACCTGCCGTCGGAGGGCCTGCCGCTCGGTGCGATCCAGGTGCCCGCGTCCGGGGAGGCGATCATCCATCTGGCCAACCACCCACCGACCGGCGGTTATCCGGTGGTGGGGGTGGTCCGCAAGCGCGACGTCTGGCGGATCGGCGACGCGCGCCCGGGAACGGAGGTCCGTTTCCGGGCGGGTCGTGTGGCCCAGCGGGCGGAATAGCGCGCCCTGGGCCACACGACCCGCTCGGTCGGCGGTATCACACCGCGCATGGTTTTGCGGCGGCGAAACGCAGGTTAGGCTGTCCTTATGCTGCGCCTGGAGGGTATCGACAAGACCTTCCCGGTCCGGCGTGCCCCGGTGCGGGCGCTGCGCGAGGTCACGCTGACCATCGACGGCGGCCGCCTCACCTCGGTGCTGGGCGCCTCCGGCAGCGGCAAGTCCACCCTGCTGCGGGTGATCGCCGGATTCGAACATCCCGACCGCGGACGGGTCAGCCTGGACGGCCGTTACCTGAACGGGCCGGGCACCTTCGTCCGTCCGGAGCAGCGCGGCATCGGCATCGTCCCGCAGGACGGCGCGCTGTTCCCGCACCTGGACGTGG
>JBIQML010000713.1:0-2525 GCA_044463405.1 Nakamurella lactea
CCGTAGCCGATCACCGCGACCTTGCGGCCCTGGATGATGGACAGGTCGGCGTCATCGTCGTAGAAGATCTCGGCGGCCATGGGGTGTGGTGGTCCTTTCCTGTGACGAACTGCGGTCGGTCGATGTGATGGCCGGCGGGTCGAACGGGCTCGACCCGCCGCGCGCTGATGAACGCGTCCTAGTCTGCCCCGCGGGCGGCGGAGGTGATCGCGCGCGGTCCCCGACCCAGCGCCACCATCCCGGACTGCACCAGTTCCCGGACACCGAACGGCTCCAGCATCCGGGTCAGGGCCTCCAGCTTGTCCGAGGTGCCGGTGGCCTCGACGGTCAGCGAGTCCGGTGCGACGTCGACGATGTGCGCCCGGAACATCTCCACCACGGTGGCGACCTGGGGACGGACCGTGGCGTCCGCCTTGAGCTTGATGAGCAGCAACTCGCGGTGCACGGCCGCGTCGGGCTCCAGCTCGACGATCTTGAGCACGTTCACCAGCTTGTTCAGCTGCTTGGTCACCTGCTCCATCTGCAGGTCCTCGACGGAGACCACGATCGTCATGCGGGACACGGTCGGGGACTCGGTGGGACCGACGGCCAGCGAGTGGATGTTGAAGCCGCGTCGGGAGAACAGCGCCGAGACCCGTGCGAGCACACCGGGTTTGTTCTCCACCAGCACTGACAACGTATGGCGCGTCATCGTTTACAGGGCTCCTGTCGGAAGTTCCGGGGTTGTTCGCTGGTCCGAAGCCGGATTCCGCCGGTCCACGCGGTACCGAATCCGGCTTTCGACCCGCGAACCTCTGGAGTCACTCCTCATCGAACAGCGGCCGGATGTCGCGGGCGGCCATGATCTGGTCGTTGCCGGTCCCGGCGGCCACCATCGGCCACACCTGGGCGTCCTTGCCGACCGTGAAGTCCACCACCACCGGCCGGTCGTTGATCGCCATCGCCGCCTCGATCGTGGCGTCCACGTCCTCCTTGGACTCGCAACGCAGGCCCTCGCAGCCCATCGCCTGGGCCAGCAGCACGAAGTCCGGGATGTGGAACTTGTGTGTGCCCAGGTCCGTGGAGGAGTAGCGCTCGCCGTAGAACAGCGTCTGCCACTGCCGGACCATGCCCAGGTTGCCGTTGTTGATCACCGCGACCTTGATCGGGATGCCCTCGATGGCGCAGGTGGCCAGTTCCTGGTTGGTCATCTGGAAGCACCCGTCACCGTCGATGGCCCACACGCATTCGTCCGGCCGCCCGACCTTGGCTCCCATCGCCGCCGGCACCGCGAAGCCCATGGTGCCCAGACCGCCGGAATTGATCCAGCTGCGCGGCTTCTCGTACCCGATGAACTGGGCCGCCCACATCTGGTGCTGTCCGACCCCGGCCACGTACACCGCGTCGGGACCGGCGATCTGGCCGATCCGGGAAATCACGTGCTGGGGTGCCAGCGTGCCGTCCGACGGGTCGTCGTAGCCCAGCGGGAACGTCTCGCGCAGCCCGTCCAGTTCTGCCCACCAGGCCGTGAGATCGGCGACCTTGCCCGCGGTCTGCTCGGCGGCCACCCCCGCGATCAGTTCGGCGATCACCTCGCGGGCATCACCGACGATCGGCACGTCGGCGACCCGGTTCTTGGAGATCTCGGCCGGGTCGATGTCGGCGTGGATCACCGACGCGGACGGGGCGAAGGTGGACAGCTGACCGGTGACGCGGTCGTCGAACCGGGCGCCGAGGGCGACGATCAGATCCGCGCGCTGCATGGCCGCCACCGCGGCCACCGTGCCGTGCATCCCCGGCATGCCCAGGTGCTGGATGTGCGAATCCGGGAACGCGCCACGGCCCATGAGCGTCGTCACCACCGGGATTCCCGTCATCTCCGCCAACTGCCGCAACTCCGCGTGCGCACCCGACTTGATCACTCCCCCGCCCACGTACAGCACCGGGCGCCGCGCGGATGCGATGACGGCGGCCGCGGCGGCGATCTGCCCGGCATGTGGCCGGGACGTCGGCCGGTAGCCGGGCAGTGCCACATCCACCGGCCACTGCCAGGTCGTCTCGCCCTGCAGCACGTCCTTGGGAATGTCCACCAGCACCGGTCCCGGCCGCCCGGTGGACGCCAGGTGGAAGGCGGCGGCGATCGTGGAGGCGATCTCCGCGGGATCGGTGACGAGGAAGTTGTGCTTGGTGACCGGCATGGTGATGCCGCAGATGTCGGCCTCCTGGAAGCCGTCGGTGCCGAGCATCGACCGGCCCACCTGACCGGTGATGGCCACCAGCGGCACCGAGTCCATGTGCGCGTCGGCGATCGGGGTGACCAGGTTGGTCGCCCCGGGGCCGGAGGTGGCGATGCACACGCCGACCCTCCCGGTGGCCTGGGCGTATCCGGTCGCCGCGTGTCCCGCGCCCTGCTCGTGGCGCACCAGGATGTGCCGCAGCTTGGTGGAGTCCAGAAGCGGGTCGTACAGCGGAAGCACGGCGCCGCCCGGGATGCCGAAGACGACGTCGGTGCCGAGCTCCTCCAGCGTCCGCACGACCGACTCGGC
>JBIQML010000714.1:0-2525 GCA_044463405.1 Nakamurella lactea
GTAGACGCGGTCAGGGTGTCCATCGCGAACGTCCCGGCGGAGCCCAGGATCCGCTTGAGCGACTCGCCCAGCGCCAGCACCGTGCGGTGGTGGGCGCGGAGCGACCCGGGAAGCGCGGCGGGGGAGCAGATCTCCACCAGCACCCTCCCGTCGCCGACATAGTCGTCCCGCAAACCGGTCAGCGCCAGCATCGTCGGGCGGGTGTCGACCTGATCGGTCCACACCGAGGTGTTGGTCCCGCGGGCGGAGATGCCCGGGCCCACGTAACCGGCCCAGATGTCCTGCATGTCCGGCCAGAGGCTGCCGTGGTTCCAGGCGTATCCGTCTCCGGTGGTGTAGACGCACCCGTCACCGGTGCATGCGCCGCCGCCGCCGATGTAGCTGTCCTCGCCGGAGAACAGCGTCAGCGTGGGCGTTCTGGCCGGGTCGGAGCTGACGAAGTGCAGGATCTTCTCCTCCACCGGATCGGCCAGGTAGTAGGCCACCGGTTCGGTGACGCCGGTGAGCGGGTTGGTGAAGTCCAGCGCCGCGATGTTCCTGGTCAGCGTTCGCACCGCCGGATCATCGCGCGCCGGTTGGCCTTTCACCCACAATGCGGGGGCCGGGTCGGCGTGGATGGCGAACGGGGTGGTGTCGCCGTCGGCGTCGGCGAGCATCCCCGGCAGGTTGACGTTGACCTCCGACCTGGTCGCGTAGTGGCAGTAGTTGCCGTGCAACCCGGTGCAGCCGGCGGGGGTGGGCTTGCTTCCGGAGAAGTGATCGCCCTCGTCGGTGGTCACCACGAACAGCGTGTTGGCCGGCGTGATGCCGTCGCGCGACAGCCGGGCGAAGAACTGCCCGAAGGCCGTGTTGTAGTCGGCCAGCTGCTGCTCGTACAGCTGCGAGCCGGGGCCGAGGTCGCCCTGGCCCGTCCCGGTGTGGTCACCGTGCACGTCCGAGACGTAGATGTTGGCGACCTGCACGCCGTTCTCCAACATCTGCGCGCCGTATCCGAGCGCGTTCGCCGGTGTCAGCGAGTCGAACCCCGGGAAGCCGGGGTAGGCCGCACCGTCGACCGTGGTGCCGATGGTGCTGCCGTCCAGGGCCTTCACCGGCCCGGTCGGGCTGATCACCGGCTGCACCTCGGCGTTGCCGAACAGCGCCTTGAAACCGCTGTACCCGCCGGGCTCGTCGGGAAGCGAGTCGGTCTGGCCGGTGGAGCACATGCTCGACGTCCTCGCGCAGTGCACGGCATAACCGACGAAGTCTGCGGTGGCCCTGTCCGGATCGGCGGTCGCCTCGGCCGCCTGCGGCGAGCCCGTCCCGAACACGGTCGGGATGTCGGTGTCGATGTTCTCCAGCACCGTATTGGCCATGCCGACCTCACCGACGTTGCAGCCGTCCTTGGTGTACGGCACCCACGGAGCGGGCACGTTGACGTTGGTGTCGTTGGGGACGTTCGCGCGGTTGGCGGTGTACTGCAGGTTGTAGTTGGTGTCCAGGTTGGCGCCCGTGTAGTCGTAGATCGGGTCGGTCCAGTACGCGAAGGACACGCCGGGGTGGGTGTTGCCCGCGGAGTCGTAGTAGTTGAACGTGTTCGACTGGGTGACCGCGGTGCGATCCGGGTACAGCCCGGTGAGGTTCGAGATGAAGTTGGTCGCGGTGTGCACGAGCACGTTGTGATCGTTGGCCATCATCACGCCGTTGCGGGTGATGAAGTTGCGCAGCGCGGGCATCTGCTCCAGGTCGCTGGGGACGTTCGGATCGTCGCGAGTCAGATGCACGTTGTCGAACATGATGCGGACCACGTGCTGGATGCCGTTCGCCAGCCGGCAGCCGGCCCGACCGGAGTCGTGCCCGGGGTGGGCGGAGGCCGCCGGTGCCGCCGCGATCATGGTGCCCACTGCGGTTCCGACGGCCGCTATCGCGGCGATGACGCGGCGACGGGACGTGATGTGTGACATGGATCTTCCTTCCTCTCGCCGGGACGGGACCGGGTCCCGGCCCGGCGAGGTCGGATCGGGGCGGTCAGTGGTGACGGCGGACGATGAGCGGCCACATCGGCGTGACCTGGGCCGAATCCGAGGTGTAGCCGAGCTTGCCGAGACCGAGGCCCTCCTCGATGGTCAGCAGCATCGAGTAGTGGTTGTAGGCGGTGTGGTCGGTGGCGTGCCGCGGACCCTGACGACTGATCACCACCATCGGAGTCAGGCCGCCACCGTAGAGGCCGCCCGGCCAGTCGAGGCTGACCTCGGGGTCGCCCTGCGGAACGATCGGTGAATCGCAGCACCCGGCGGTCGACAGGTACTGACCGTTCGAGGTGTTGGCGGCGTCGTAGTCGTTCTCGTCGGCGGTCACGAAGATGACGCTGTTACCGGTCCACGCACGGGAGTGCATGATCGTCGTGACGGCCTGCCTGATGAAGTCGTCGGCGGTCGTCTTGGACGCCTCGTCGATCGGGTCACCCATGGTGTCCGGGTAGGGGCAAGGGGTCTCGCCCTCGTAGCCAGGCACCTGGGTGTAGACGCCCAGATGCATGTCGTTGC
>JBIQML010000715.1:0-2523 GCA_044463405.1 Nakamurella lactea
ACCTGACTTTTATCAATCTCTCGGGATCGGGACTGTCGCAGGGCTGTGACCTGCTGCTTTAGTACTCCAGCGGCTCGGGTTTGCGCACTAGCCGGGGGTCCGTAGAGTGCGGCCGTGGCGTATGTGCGCACGGTGAAGACGAGCTCCGGGGCGACTGCCGTGCAGATCGTGTGGTCCTATCACCGCGGCTCGCGTCGGATCGAGCACCTAGGATCGGCGCGTACGCCCGAGCAGCTGGAGGCGCTGAAGGCCGCGGCGCGGCAGCGCCTGATCGCTGATCAGGGTGAGCTGGACCTCGGGTTGGACACCGCCGGCTCGGGTGGGCCGTTACCGATCACTTCGAGCCGGGCGGCGCTGCTGGGTGATGCCCTGGCCCGGGCGTACCGGGTGCTGGGGTTGGACCGGGCATCCGGCGGGGATGAGGTGTTCTTCCAGCTGGTGGCGGCGCGGATCATCGAGCCGACCAGCAAGCAGGACTCGCTGCGGGTACTGGACGAGGTCGGGCTGGCCGCCGCGTCGTATCCGACGCTGAACCGGCGACTGCCCCGATACGCGAAAGACGCCTTCCGGCAGGCGTTGTCGGCTGCATGCGCGGCGCACGCTCAGGTGGGGCCGGCCTCGCTGATCCTCTACGACGTGTCCACCCTGTATTTCGAGACGGACAAGGCGGACGGGTTCCGGGAGCCGGGGTTCTCCAAGGAACGCCGCCTGGAACCGCAGATCACCATCGGGCTGCTCACCGACGCGGCCGGGTTTCCGCTGACGGTGCGGGCGTTCGAGGGCAACAAGGCCGAGACCGCGACCATGCTGCCGGTGCTGCAAGAGTTCATGGCCGCCCACCACCTGTCGAACATCACCGTGGTCGCCGACGCCGGGATGATCTCCGAAGCCAACCAGCAGGCCATCGCACAGGCCGGGTTGACGTTCATCCTGGGCACCAAGATCCCCCGGGTGCCCTACCAGGTCGCACAGTGGCGGCGCCGGCACCCCGGTGAGCCGATCCCGGACGGGCAGATCTTCACCCAACCGTGGGCGGCCACCACCAAGGAGAAGGCCCGCGGCGTCCCGGACCGGGTCATCGTCTACCAGTACCGGGCCGACCGGGCCCGACGCACCCTGCGGGGCATCGACGAGCAGGTCGGCAAGGCCCAGAAGGCCGTCGACGGCAAGGCGCCGGTCAAACGCAACCGGTTCATCAAACTGTCCGGCACCAAAAGGAGCGTGGACCGCGACCTGGAGGCCAAGGCCCGAGAGTTGGCCGGGATCAAGGGCTACACCACCAACCTCACCGACGCCACCGCCGAGTTCGTCATCGACGCCTACCACCGGCTCTGGCGCATCGAGAAGGCCTTCCGCATGTCCAAACACGACCTGCGGGCCCGGCCGATCTACCACCACAAACGCGAATCGATCGAGGCTCACCTGACCGTCGTGCTCGCAGCCATGGCCGTGTCACACTGGATCGAGCAGCGCACCGGCTGGAGCATCAAGAAGTTCGTCCGCGCTGCCCGCCGCTACCGCACCGTCACCATCCAAGCCGGCGCACGAACCATCACCGCCGCCGAACCACCGCCCGACGACCTCGCGGCAGCGCTCGCCGAGATCCACTCAGACGAACCTGCGCACTAGTTTGATAAAAGTCGGGTCCGGTCAGCCCTGCGCCCTGGCCAGCCGGTGCATGAACGCGGCCATGGCCTGCCGGGACACCGGCGTGGTCGGGTGGTAGCCGGGCAGCGTGTGTCCCGGATCCGGATATCCGTCAGTGACGCCGATCGAGGCCAGCCAGGAGATCGACGGGCAGAACTGGTTCCGGACGGGTACATCCCAGAACGTTCGCGGCGGGACACAGCCGGGCGGGGGGTTCGACCCGTTGATCATGCGGGACAGGTAGGCGTACATGGCCTTCCGACTCACCGCTAGTCGAGGGCCGAAGGTGCCGTCCGGGTATCCGGAGGTGATGCCGGAGGTCTTCAGCCAGGTTATCTCCGGGCAGAAGGTCGAGCCGATCCGAACGTCCGTGAACGGCTTGGAGGTGCAGTCCGGCAGCGGTGAGCCGTCGGTGTCGTATCGGTACAGGAACGCCGCCATGGCCTGGCGGGTGACCTGTTCGGTTGGACGGAAGTCGCCTGTGGCATAGCCGCCGGTGATCCCGCTGCGGCCCAGCCACGTGATGTCCGCGTAGAAGTTGTGGCGGGGCGGCACGTCGGCGAAGTCTACGGTCAACCGTATCGTCCCGCTGGCGCTGCGCCCCTCGCCGTCCGTCACCGTGACGGCGGCGGTGGCGCGACCGATCTCGGTCGGCGTGCCGGAGATGGTGCCCGCCTTGGACAAGTGAAGCCCTGCCGGAAGGGCGCCGCCGGTCATCCTCCAGGTGAACGGTGCTCTGCCGCCGGCCGTGGTCAGGGCGTGCGTGTAGCCGTGCTGCAACTGGGCGTGCGGGACGCCGGCGTAGATGCTCATGGCGGCGCTGCTGGTATGCGCGTCGACCTGGTTTTGATCGATCTGCAGCCGCACCCCTCCGTA
>JBIQML010000716.1:0-2523 GCA_044463405.1 Nakamurella lactea
TGGAGCCGAAACTCTTGGTGACGCCGTCCAGCCGGATGCCCGGCTCGTATGCGTGATTCATGGAAGTTCCTTCTCTACCTGGTTCAGGATGTCCGCGCCGGACAGGCCGAGTCGACGGCCCTCCTCGACCAGCGGCCGGACGAAATCGTGGGCGAACGCGGCGACCCGTCGCCCCCGCAGTGCCTCAGGCGCACCCGGGGCGACGAACATACCCAGACCGCGGCGCTTGTACACGACGCCGTCCTCGACGAGCCTGGTCAGCGCCTTGCCGGCGGTAGCCGGGTTCACCCGGTAGAACACTGCGAGCTCCGTCGTGGAGGGTACTTGTGCGTCCTCCGGGTAGGTGCCGACGAGGATGTCCGCCGCGATCTGGTCCGCGATCACGAGGAAGATCGGTCGTTCCTCGCTCATGCGCACCGCCGCCCTGTTCGTTGGTTCATTACCCCACTAATGTACCGACGGACAGCACACGGTGCAACCCCATTTGGTCGCCTCGTATCACTGACGCAGGCGCATACGCCGGGCTGGGTAACACGCGAGCGTGACGCCGCCACGTGAAGAGCAGCGTCCCGAGCACCCGACCGATCGAGCGAGAACCGCGGCAGCGCAGTAGGTCTCAGATGCCGGCAATCTCGCGCGGACGGTATCCGGCCGTAAGCTCCGCGACCTCGGCGTCGTCCAGCACGAGGTCGACGGCGCGGAGCGCATCGGCGAGATGCTGCGGCTTCGTGACGCCGACAATCGGTGCAGTGACGCGGGTGTCGCGCATCAGCCAGGCCAGCGCGACCTGTGCCGACGGGACGCCGCGGCGACCGGCCACCTCGTTCACGGCGTCGACCACCGTCTTGTCGCCCTCGCCGTACAGCCTCGCGCCGAACTCATCGGTGCTGCTGCGCGTGGTCTCGGTGCCCCAGGGCCGGGCCAGCCGCCCGCGCGCCAGCGGGCTCCACGGCAGTACGCCGATGCCCTGGTCGGCGCACAACGGCAGCATCTCGCGCTCCTCCTCGCGGTAGAGCAGGTTGTAGTGGTTCTGCATGGTGACGAACCGTGGCCAGCCGTGCGCGTCGGACGTGTACAGGGCCTTGGCGAACTGCCAGGCGAACATGGACGAGGCGCCGATGTACCGGGCCTTTCCGGCGCGTACCACATCGGCCAGCGCCTCCAGCGTCTCCTCGATGGGGGTCGCTGGATCCCACCGATGGATCTGGTAGAGATCGACGTAGTCCACGCCGAGACGCCTGAGACTGTGGTCGATCTCGGTCAGGATCGCCTTACGAGAGAGGCCCGAGCCGTTCGGTCCGGGGCGCATCCGGTTGAACACCTTCGTGGCGACCACCACGTCGTCGCGGCTCACGAAATCGTGCAGCGCTCGGCCCACATACTCCTCGCTGCTGCCACCGTTGTAGACGTTGGCCGTGTCGAAGAAGTTGATGCCGTTGTCCAGCGCCTGACGGATGATCGCACGGCTGGCATCCTCGTCCAGCGTCCAAGGGCGGCCCTGGCCGAAGCTCATCGCCCCCAGACAGACGGCCGAGACCTGCATTCCGGTAGTTCCCAAGCGGTGGTAGCGCACGATGGCCTCCTCACGGCTGCGGCCGATTTCCGGCCGGCCGACTACCAGCGTAGGACCGCACTGCGGAGGCCGGCCCGGTGGAAGGCACCTCGAAGTCCCTCACCGTCGTCGCTGCGATGCGCTGAGTGTGACGAGACCGTCGCGGTGGTCAGGCGGCCGGATCGAGCGAGCCCGTCAGGTAGCGCTGCAACGTCGCTCCGACGTGCGGGATCAGTTCCGAGGCGGGCAGGGATGCGACAGGTTCGATCTCGAGCACGTATCGGGACAGCAGCAGCCCCATGACCTGCGAGGCGAGCAGCGATCCGCGCAGTCGCCGTTCGGCCGGTGGGCAGCCTGCCGCTCGCAACACCGGCCCGATCACCTGTCCGGTGAGGAATTCCTGCACCTGGGTCTTGAGACCCGGATCCGCCAGAGCGGACCGGACCGCCGCCACCAGCGCGGGCTGCGCCGGTGACTCCCACGCGCCGACGATCGCCGCCGCGAGACGCCGGCCCAGCGTCCCGGCGGGGCCCTGCAGCACGGCGGTCACCACCGGCCCCGGGTCGATCGGAACCCGCACGGCGGCCAGGAACAACTGCCGCTTCGATCCGAAATAGTGGTGGATCAAGGCCGGATCCACGCCTGCCCTGGTTGCGATCTCGCGCACCGTGCACCGCGCGAAGCCGCTGCGCGCGAAGCACTCTCGTGCGGCATTCAGGATCGAGCCGCGAGTGTCCGGACTGCCTGCCCGGCGGCCGGAGCGGCGACCGGCACCCCGATCACCAGCCCCGCCCTCGCCACGCGCGCCGGGGGCATAGCCGCCGTGATCCGCCGAAGCCCGCTGCTGCGTCATACTTGCCGGCCCATCCTGCCCATCCGTGTGCCTCTTCGCCCGCGCGTTCGCCGATGCGTCAGTCGGTACGCCGCCGCAGCGTCGCCGCCGCCAACCCCAGCGCCAGCAGTACGCACCC
>JBIQML010000717.1:0-2522 GCA_044463405.1 Nakamurella lactea
GCATCTCGCGGTCGTGCGCCTGGATGGCCAGGCGGTGAAACTGGGCGAGGTCGTCGTCCTGCCCGGTGCCGGCGGGCAGGCAGGCGCGCAGTCCCTCGCGGAGCTGCTCGAGACGGCGCCGCCGCCCCTGCAGGATGCGCAGCCGGGTCGGCGCCGGCGTGCGGGCGAAAAGGGCCAGATGAACGACGAAGCCCTCGTCGGTCCATGATTGCGGCCCGTCGTCCGCCAGCAGGTCGCAAAGCCGCCGGATGCCGGTGGCCGTGATCCGGTAGGTGACGCGACCCCGGGGTTGGGCCGATCGAGGGTCGCCGGTGCCGTCCTCGCCACCCCCTGGGACCGCCGGCCCGGATCCGCTCGACTCCGCCGGGGTGTCCGCCTTCTCCGACGGGTCCGACGGATCGGTCACGGCGAGGTCGCCCGCCCGGTGCAACCGCCGGAGGGCGGGATACAGCGATCCGTAGGAGTAGGACCGGCCGGGGCCGAGGATCTCGGCGAGCCGGGTGCGCAACTGGTAGCCGTGCATCGGGGCGTCGGCGAGCACCCCGAGCAGCGCGAGGTCGAGCACGCCGGAGGAACGGCCGCGCGCGTCGGTGACGGCGGACACCGCGCCCTCCCTTCCCGGCCGGCCGGGCCCCTTCGTCACCGATTGTCATGTGATAATGCTGCGATCCCGACAGTTTGTTATATCGGCCCAATATAGAAGGCGCATCCGGAGGGCCACCCCGCGGGGGCCGGTCGCTGTCGGCCGAGAGTCGGCATCGCACACCGGGGCGCCCGGTCGGGCCGGGCGTCGACCGACGACATCGGCCCCGGCCGCCGCATGGCGACGCCGCGACCGTTGCACCGGCAACCGGATGGACGGCGACCGGCGGCGTCACCGACCGCCGCGTACGCTCAACGGGTGCGGACTCAACGGGCTCTGGTGGACTACGCGTTGCAGCGGCGCGCGCTGCTCGCCGACGTCTCGCGTGGCCGCACCGGGGTCGGCGAGGTCTGCGACGCGTCCCCGTACCTGGTCCGGGCCGCGAAGTTCCACGGCGTCCCGACCGACGTGACTTGCCCCGTGTGCCGCAAGGAACCGCTCACGCACGTGTTCTGGGTCTATGGGGACGAGATCAAGCACCTGGCCGGGTCGGCGCGGTTGCCGGACGAGCTCGAGCAGATGGCCGGGACGTTCGGGGAGTTCAACGTCTACCAGGTCGAGGTATGCCGCACCTGCTCCTGGAACCACCTGGTGGCCTCGTTCGTGATGGGCAAGGCGGGAGAGAGTCAGCCCCGGCCGCGCCGCCGCGCTGCCCGCTGACGTGCCTGATTCCGCGATCGGCGCCGCCGCGCCCAGGGCCGGCCAGTAGGCTCGCGCGCGTGGAATCTGCCGGGCCGGAGGGGCCCACCCCGCCGGATCGGCCGGACGGCGCCGCATCCGACCAGGGCTCGCCGGACCGTCGTGAGCCCGCCCGATCGGTGACGGGGAACACCGGCGAGGTCACGGCCGGCGGCACGCTCCCGCACGGCGGCGTTCCCGCGGATCCCGTCACCGCCCCGATCCCCGTCACCGAATCCGCTGCTTCCGCGTCCCCCGACGGTCCCGTCACCGACGCCGCTGCTGCCGGCACCCCCGGCGAGCCGTCCCCCTCGTCGTCCCTGTCCCCCGCCGAGCGGGTCTTCCCCTCCTGGACGGACCCCACTGTCCGCCGGGCATCGACGCTGATCGGCGGCCCGCTCGGGCGGCACGCGTCGGTCGGCCGCGCGCGCGTCTTCACCCCGCTCCGGGTGGCCCTGCTGATGGGCATCGCGGTGCTGATCTGCGGCTGGCTGTTCAAGTCCCCCTGCATCCAGGCCGGGCCCGACGGCGGGCTCAACCAGGGCGGCCAGCGCCCCTGGATCACCGGCTGCTACAACGACGTCGTCCCGCTGTACGGCGGCCGCGGCCTGAACGACCCGAACCGGAACCCGTACGACTACGTGTGGGCGGAGAACCGGCCGGCCGACGCCGATCACACCTCGCCCTACACCGCCAGGGTCTACCGGCCAGACCAGGTGACCCGGTCGAACGGCCCGCTGGTCGCCGACGACGGCGGGAGCCTGACGACGCTGGGCAATGGCACCCTGGTCGGTGACCCGGAGTCCGGCTACTCCGAGGTCAAGGACGGCAGCCTGGTCCCGGTTCCGGAGGGCAAGACCGGCACGATCCGCTACCTGGAGTACCCGGTGATCACCGGCTACTTCATGTGGGGCGTGTCCGCGCTGACGGCCGGCTACCTCAGCCTCGCCAGTAGCACGCACGTCGTGCCCGTCCCGCTGGATGTGGCCGCCTACTTCTCGATCGGCGCGATCCTGCTGGGCCTGCTGTACCTGTGGGTGGTCGCCTGCACCGCCAAGATCGCCCGGCGGCGCATCTGGGACACCGCGATCATGTGCCTGTCCCCGCTGCTGGTGGTGCACGCCTTCACCAACTGGGACCTGATCGCCATCGGCCTGACCGGCGGCGCCATGCTCGCCTGGGCCCGCAAGAAACCCGTGCT
>JBIQML010000718.1:0-2521 GCA_044463405.1 Nakamurella lactea
ACTCGTACACCTCGTCGGTCACCACGATCAGGTCGTGTTCGACGGCCAGCGACGCGATCCCGGACAGTTCGGCGTCCGTCAGCACGGTGCCGGTGGGGTTGTGCGGGCTGTTGAGCAGCAGCAGCCGGGTGCGGTCGGTGACCGCGTCCGACAGCCGCTGCAGGTCCAGCGCGAACCGGCCGGTGCCGTCCCGCACCAGGGGCACCGGCACCGCCCTGGCACCGGCCATGGCGGTGACCACCGGGTAGGAGTCGTAGTAGGGCTCCAGCATCAGCACCTCGTCGCCGGGCGCGGCCAGTGCGAGCACCGCCGACGCGATCGCCTCGGTGGCGCCCACCGTCACCAGCACCTCGGTGTCCGGGTCGAACCGCTGCCCGCGGTCGCGTTCCCGCGCCTCGGCGATCGCCTGCCGCAGCTCCGGGATGCCCAGCCCCGGCGGGTACTGGTTGACCCCGCCGGCGATGGCCTTCTGCGCCACCTCCAGCATCTCCGGTGGTCCATCGCTGTCCGGGAAGCCCTGGCCCAGGTTGATCGCCCCGGTGGACACCGCGAGTGCGGACATCTCGGCGAAGATCGTGCTGGTGAACGGGCGCAGTCGAGGCACCAGCGGATCGGCGAGCGTCCGGATGGGGTCAGCGGCGGTGACGGGGTTTGCGGGCGTGGGGCCGGATGCGGAGGATGCCGTCATGGTCCCTTCCTACCCGGTCACGATCGGCACCGGGAGACCGCGGTCCACCCTGTTCGCCCGGGCGTGTTTCGGCGCTGCCGCCGACATGGCCCGCGTCACCGGCAACTACCGGCGTGGTAACGAGCGGACCGCACGCCAGCACCCCCGGAACCGCTGATCACACCGGAATCCGGCGCCGGCGCAGCGGGCGGATCAGATGGTCGCGCAGCAGCCAGACGCCGACGATGCCCAACCACAGCGCCGCCGGGTCGACCGCCAACCGCTCGATCACGCCCGAGCCGAGCGAGCCGTGGCTGCCGCTGGCGTACAGGACGGTGGCCACCATGCCGACCCCGCCGGCGCTGATGGAGGCCAGCCCGATGTGCCGGTGGGGGGCCAGCACGCTGACGCCGAGCAGGATCATGCCGATGTTCAGGAACGGCAGCTGGGTGAATCCGGCCAGCGCGTGCGGCCAGTAGCTGATGTTCTCCGGGCTCATACCGATCACGATGGCGCAGGCACCGGCGGCGCACAGCAGCACGAGCCCGAAGGTGGTGGCCTTCCGGCGCGGCCAGGCGAACCACAGCAGCACCGAGCCGATCAGCAGCAGCCCGCCGAACACGATGAACGAGGCGTTCATCGCCTGATGCCACGGGGAGCACACGTAGCGGGTGGAGCCGGAGGTCATGGTGCGGCAGCCGGTGCTGCCCAGATCGCTGATGTAGTTGGTGGCGAAGTCGTACGGCCGGCGCCAGCCGAAGGCCACGACCAGTTCGACCGGGACGATCTGCAGCGAGGCCAGCCAGCAGATCGCGCCGGCGGCCGGTTGGTCGAGGATCGTTCGCCATGCGGGGTGCACATTGCTGGGATACCCGCAGCGGCAGGTTGCGATGATGGTCGGGTGACGATGCTGCCGATCGATCCGGCCGGGCTCGCCGCGGCGACGTCGGCCGTGCGTGACGGGGACCCAGTGGTGATCCCGTTCCCGACCCCGTTGCCCTACGTGGTCGCCGGCGCGACGGCGGCCGTGGTGAACGGCGCCAAGGGCAGGCCCGCCGACCAGCCGTGCGGTGTGCTGCTGCCCGTGATGGGCGGCATCGCGGAATTCCTGGACCTGGACGACGGCGCGCTGCGACTGGCGACCTGGATCGCCGAGGTCGAGCGCGCGAACCTGCTGCTCCCGGTGCTGCCCAACGCCCCGGCGTGAATGCGGACGGCCAGCGTGGCCGGGCGAATCGGGGTCACGCTGGCCCGCCTGACCCCGGTGCGCCCGCTGCTGGACGCCGTCGGCCGGCTGTTCGTCAGCAGCGGCAACCGCACCGGCGAGCGGGTGGCCACCACCGCGCGGGCGGCGCACGAGATGTTCGGCGGCCGGGTGCTGGTGCTGGACGGCGATCGGTTCCGGAACCCGGCGGTGGCGCACGGCTCGGCGACCATGCTGCAGGTCGATCGGACAGGCGAACTGCGGGTGGTGCGCGACGGCATCAACAACGCGGGCGCACGCGTGGCCGACCCCGAGGACTACCTGGCGGACCTGCGGCACCGGTTCGCGCGGGACGGCGGGTGAGGCCCCGGGCACCGCGCCGAAGGGCAACGCCGGGTCAGCCGTTTCGCAGGGCGAGCGCCAGGCTCACCGCCCCGCCGGCCGCGGTCAGCGCCGCCCACTCCTGGCGCGAGACGGCGGCGGCGTCCATCGCCTGCGCGGAGGTCACCATGCCGGCCAGGCCGAGGCCGGACAAACCGAGCGCGGCCAGTGCGCCGCGCGTCAGTGCGCTACATGACAGCAAAGCCCGACGAATGGTCGCGGTCGCGCCTGACATCAATGCCCCGATCAGAACGGATGCGGCTGCATTC
>JBIQML010000719.1:0-2508 GCA_044463405.1 Nakamurella lactea
CGGCCTCCTCCACCAGCCGCACCGCGGTCAGCTCGCGGACCAGCCCGGACAGGGTCGCCGGATCGATGCCGTCGGGGACGCCCGTGGTGGCGCCGGCGGCCCGCTTGCGGGCCTTCGCCTGCACGGCGGCGGCGTCGGAGGCTGCGCCCGATTCGTCGGGGTCGGGTCGCAGGTCGGTGACGGTGATCTCGGGGGATCCGTCGTCGTCTTGCCCGACGGTGACGCGGACGTCGACGTGTTCCCCCTCGGCGGTGACCTCGGTGACCAGGGTGATGGTGTGCATGCCGATCTGCGCCGGCGTGACCTCGCGGGGCAGGCCGCCGAACGGGTCGAGCCGGTCCCCGCCGGTGGCGTCGATGACGATCACGATGGCCGGCCCGAAGGTGGCGGGGTCCACGGTGCCGACCCGGGCCGCCCTGGTGGCCTCGCCGACCCGCCGGGACAGCTCGGGTTGGAGCAGCTCCGCGAGCTCATCGGTGGTGGAGGCGACCAGCCGGCGCGGGGCGGTGCCGTCCACCTCGTCCGGGCTCAGGGCGTGCGGCATCCACTTGAGCCAGTCCAGCCAGCCGGCCAGCGGGCGCGGCGCGTAGGCGACCAGGGTCACCTCCTCCGGGCCGTGCAGGGTCACCAGTTGCGCGAGCGCCGCGGTGACGGTGCGCCGGGCGGGCACGATGGGCGCCACCACCGAGACCCGGCCGGAGATGGGCAGCCCGACCGGCATCCCGGCCACCATGCGGGATCGCTCGGTGATGCGGTGCACGCCGGCGCCGACCACCACGTCCGGTTCGGCCAGCGGATCCCGGGAGGGTATGGCGGTCACCCGTTGCCATAGCGGTGACGAGCCCACCCCGACGCGCACGGTCAGGAAGTCGGCGTCGTGCGGGCGGCGCTCCCAGACGCGCAGCGGGTCGCGGGCCACCTCGGCCAGCAGATCGGGGTCCGGGTGGTGCTGCAGCGCGATCTCCCGCTGCTTGCCCGCCGCCTCTCGCAGCGAGTCCCTGGTGCGGTCCAGGTAGTCCAGGTAGCGGCGCCGCATGTCCGCGGAGCGCTTGGAGGTGCCGGTGCGCTGCGCGATGAACATCACGATGGCGCCCAGCACGGTGACCGCCAGCATGATGCCGCCGGCGATCAGCATCATCGGGTTGCGGTTCGCCACGATCATCACCAGCGACCCGGCGCCGCCCATGATGGGCATCAGGATCTGCATGACCCCCTGTAGCCCGGCCGAGGCATCCGGCAGGCCCGGCGGCGGGATCAGCTCCACCGGCTGCAGGTCCGGGTCCGGCGGCCGGGTGCGCGCCGGCCGGTGGATCAGCCGCTGCGCCATGGCACCCCCTGCGACTCGTCCCGCCCGAGTACGCCGCTCAGCGTACGACCGCCGGTGAGGGTCGGTCACATCGTTGCCCGGAGGGCCAGGTCTCAGACCAGACCGCGGCGCTGGGCGATCGAGACCGCCTCGCCGCGGGTACGGGCCTCCAGCTTCGACAGGATGTTGGACACGTGCACGCTGGCGGTCTTCTCGCTGATGAACAGCTCCTTGCCGAGTTGGCGGTTGGTGCGGCCGCGGGCCAGCAGTTCCAGCACCTCCTGCTCGCGAGGGGTCAGCAGCGAGACGGTGACGGGCCGTCCGACACCGCCGATCCGGGCCCGCCGGGCCAGCGCCGCCACCGCCTCGGCCAGCGGGGCGGCGCCCAGCGCGGTGGCGTCCGCATGGGCCGAGCGCAGCAGCTCGACGGCCTCCTCGGCTTCTTCGCCGGCGGCCGCACCGCCGGAGGCCGCACCGCCGGTGGCTCCGTCACCGCCGCGCGCCGCCCGGTCCAGCAGCACCTCGGCCAGCCGCCACCGGCAGCGCGCCACCTCGTAGGTGTAGCCGTAGTCGAACGCCGCCACCGCGGCCCGCCACACGCCGTCGTCGCCCTCGCCCAGCAGCCGCGACCACTCGGCCTCCGCCCGGGCCAGCCACGCCATGCCCTCGGCACCGAGCCGGCCGCCCCGGGGCACGCCGAGCTTGGCGGTGGTCCTGGCGTCCTGCACGATCGGCTCGCCCTCGGCGACCACGGCCGCCAAGGTCTCGGTGTCGTCGCGAAGCCGCAGGCTCCGCGCCCGGTCGGCCAGCGCCGCCAGCGCCAGCGCATCCAGCCAGATCCGGCCCAGGTAGTGCTCGCCCCACAGCGGAACCGGGACGTCCACGGTGCTGCGGTAGGCCGCCAGCGCCGCGACCGGGTCCTGCTGCCAGGTCAGGTGGTCCACGGTGCAGCCGCCCACCAGCATCATCAACTGGGCCGTGGTGTGCGGGTCCGGGTGGCGGGCGGCGCGCAGCCGCTGGATCCGCTCGCCGACGTCCGCCAGTCCCCGCCCGACGGCGATGTGCAGGCTGAACGCCTCCAGCAGCGGGCGGGCGGTGGCCGGGATCCGGTCGGCGTCCCACAGCGGGTTGAGCCCGGCGTCCCAGTCGCCGGAGACGTACCGGGCGATGACGTCGATCCCGCGCGCCTCGCGGGCGTACTC
>JBIQML010000720.1:0-2505 GCA_044463405.1 Nakamurella lactea
CCCGCACCACCAGCGCGAACGCCAGCGACTTGTTCCCGGCCCCCGCCTGGTCCCCGGTGTAGACGTCGAACAGCCGCACCGACTCCAGCATCGGACCGCCTCCGGCGGTCAGCGCGTCGGTGACGGAACCCGCCGGCACGCCCTCGTCCACCACCAGGGCCACGTCCAGGTGCACCGGGGGGAAGGCCGAGACCGCCGGCGGCACCGGCGGCGGCGGGGAGGCGAAGGCGCCCAGGTCGAGCTCGAGTGCGAGGGACCGCGCCGGCAGGCCGAGCCGCTCGACGGCGGCGGGGTGCAGTTCCCCGGCATGGCCGATCACCCGATCGTCCAGGCGCAGTTCCGCGCAGCGGCCCGGATGCCATGGCGGCAGGTCGCCGGTGGTCACCGTCACCGTCGTCCCGCAGGCGGCACCGATCCGGCGGGCCAGCGCCAGCACGTCGGTGGTGTCCGCGGCGCGTCCGGGGCCCCACCAGCCGGGACGCTCCCAGTGCCCGGCCAGCAGCGCCGCGACGTGCAGCGGCTGCGGCGGCACCGACCCCAGCAGGGCGCTCAGGTCGGCATCGCCCGGGCGGTGGTCGACCGCCAGCGCCGGCGGTGCGGCGGCGCCCTTCTTGGGCTGCACCACCTGGCCGATGTCGAACAGCGCCAGGTCCCTGGCGCCCCGCGCCAGGTTGCGCAGCGCGGTGGCGATCAGGCCCGGAAGCAGGGTGGTCTGCATCAGCGGCCGGTCCACGTCCAGCGGGTTCGCCAGCCGCGCGGCACGCCTGCGCGGGTCGTCGGGCGCGATGCCGAGCGCGTCCAGGTCGGCCGGGCCCATGAACGGGAACGGGAGCACCTCGGTCAGCCCGGCGGAGGCCAGGTCGGCGGCGACCCTTCGGCGGCGGCGCTGCGCGGCGGACAGGCCCGACCCGGCGGGGGCGGAGGGCAGCACCGACTCGATGTGGTCGTAGCCCTCCAGCCGGGCTATCTCCTCGACCAGGTCGGCGGGTCGGGTCAGGTCCGGGCGCCAGCTGGGGGGGGTGACGATGAGCTCGGCTCGCCCGGCCTCGGAGGTGCGTGCCTCGACCCGGCAGCCGACCTGGGCGAGCCGGGTGGCCGCGACTCCGGGCCCGAGGGCGCGGCCGGTCAACCGCTCCGGTTCGGACAGCGGCAGCACGATCCCGGTCGCCGGCGGGACGGCGCCGGCGTCGGTTCGCCCACCGAGCGTGCCACCGCCGGCCGACACCAGCATCGCCGCGGCGGCCTCCGCGGCCGAGGCGGCCACCGCGGGGTCCACGGCGCGCTCGAACCGGCGCGCGGCCTCGCTGGGCAGCCGGTGCCGGCGCACCGTCCGGGAGATCGACGGCGGGCTCCAGGACGCTGCCTCGATGACGACGTCGGTAGTGGCCGCGGAGATCTCGGTGTCCTCCCCGCCCATCACTCCGGCCAGCGACACGGCCTTGGCGTGGTCGGCGACCACGACGTCGTCCGCCGTGAGCACCCGATCCACCCCGTCCAGGGTGCGCAGCTTCTCCCCCCCGGTGGCGCGCCGCACCACGATGCCGCCGTCCAGTGTGGCGGCGTCGAAGGCGTGCAGCGGCTGGCCGAACTCCAGCATCACGTAGTTGGTGACGTCCACGGCCAGCGAGATGGCCCGGATCCCGCCCGCCATCAGCCTGCGTCGCACCAGCCAGGGGCTGGTTGCCGCCGGGTCGACGCCGGTGACGTCGACCGCGACGAACCGCGAACACCGCGCGGCATCGATGATCTCGACACCGATGCCCGGTTCGGCATCCCGCAGCGGTCGGTCGGCGGGGTCCGTGTACGGCGCGTCGAACGCGGCGGCGAGCTCGCGGGCCAGGCCCCGGATGGACAGCGCATAGCCACGATCCGGGGTGATGGAGAACTCGATCACCGGGTCGTTCGCGCCGATCACATCCCGTGCGTCGCTGCCGATCTCGGCGTCCGGATCCAGCACGATGATGCCGTCGTGGTCGTCGCCGATGCCCAGTTCCCTGGCCGAACAGATCATCCCGTCGGAGATGTGCCCGTAGGTCCTGCGGGCGGAGATCTCGAACCCGCCGGGCAGCACGGTGCCGGGTGGCGCCACGACGACAGCGTCACCTGCGGTGAAGTTGGTTGCCCCGCAAATGATGCCGCGCGGCTCGTCGGATCCGTCCTGCCCGTTGCCCGCCCCCAGGTCGACGTGCGTGTACCGGATGGGCTTCTTGAACCCGGTCAGCTCCTCGACGTCCAGCACCCGGCCGACCAGCAGCGGACCCTCGGTGGCGGGCACCGTGTGCACCGCCTCGACCTCCAGCCCCAGCCGGGTGTAGGCGTCCACCACGGCGTCCACCGTCACCGCCTCGGGCAGCGTGACGTACTCGCCGATCCATTCCAACGACGCGCGCATCGCTACACCTCCGAGGAGAAGGCCGCGGTGAACCGCACGTCGCCTTCGATCAGGTCCCGCATGTCCGGGATCGAGTTGCGGAACTGCAGCGTGCGCTCGATGCCCATGCCGAA
>JBIQML010000721.1:0-2504 GCA_044463405.1 Nakamurella lactea
CGGGTGCGGTACGTCTCCAGCGAGGAGTTCACCAACGACTTCATCAACTCCCTGCGCGACGACCGCAAGGAGGCCTTCCGCCGCCGTTACCGCGACGTGGACGTGTTGCTGCTGGACGACGTGCAGTTCCTGGAGGGCAAGGAGGGCACCCAGGAGGAGTTCTTCCACACCTTCAACACCCTCTACAACGCCAACCGGCAGATCGTCATCTCCTCCGACCGGCCGCCCAAGCGGTTGGAGACCCTGGAGGACCGGGTCCGCACCCGGTTCGCCTGGGGATTGATCACCGACATCCAGCCGCCGGAGCTGGAGACCCGCATCGCCATCCTGCGCAAGAAGGCCTCGCTGGACCGGCTGGCCGTCTCCGACGACGTGCTGGAGTTCATCGCCAGCCGGATCGAGCGCAACATCCGCGAACTGGAGGGCGCGCTGATCCGCGTCACCGCCTTCGCCTCGCTGAACCGGCAGCCGGTCGACCTCGCTCTCGCGCAGGTCGTGCTGCGCGACCTGATCCGTGACCCGCTGACCGGCGACATCGACGCGGCGACCATCATGGCCGTCACCGCCGAACACTTCACGCTGAGCCTCGAGGACCTGTGCGGTCCCAGCAAGACCAAGCACATCGCCAGCGCCCGGCAGATCGCCATGTACCTGTGCCGGGAACTGACCGAGTTGACGCTGCCCGCCATCGGCAAGACCTTCGGCGGCCGCGACCACACCACCGTGATGCACGCCGCCAAGAAGATCCGCCTGGAGATCACCGAGCGCCGGCAGACCTACGAGTGCGTGCAGGAGCTCACCGCCCGGATCCGGGACCGCGTGCGGCACTGACGTCCGACCGGAGCGGCCGCTGCCCGGCCGGGCGGCACAGGCAGCACCAACACATGCGGCCCCACCACCCGCCGGCGCCGGCAGCACGGCCAGCACGGCCCGGCGCCGACTCCCCGCGTTGCGCACCGAACGTGACCGGCGCCACACGAACCATGCACATCCTGTGGATAACTGTGTGGATGAATGGGGACAACTTCCGGGATTCCCGTCACCGCCACCGGCGATCCCCATCCACCACCGCGGTGTCCCGCCGCCATCCCGAAACCATCCCGACGCCGACACGCCTGCCATCCAGCGCCGATGGTCGTCCATCCCCACCATCCACAGCACCTACTGCGCCTACTGTTCTTTCTTCCAGAGAAACCAACAACGTCCCCGGCATGGGGACAACCCGCCCCGGGCAGGGCATGATCGTTGTGCGGCACCCACCCTGCCTCAGGGCACCGACAGCCCCGAAGGTGACGCGGGCCAGAATTGGTCGTACGGTGAGACGCCGCACCAGAACTGCGCCGTCACCAGCGAGCGAAAGGACCGTCGATGAAGTTCCGCGTCGCCCGCGAGGATCTCGCCGACGCCGTGGCCTGGGTGGCCCGGTCCCTGCCCAGCCGGCCGCCGGTCCCGGTGCTGGGTGGCATCCTGCTCACCGTCGACGACTCGACGCTGTCGGTGGCCGGCTTCGACTACGAGGTCTCCACCCGGGCCGAGCTGTCGGTGGACGCCGAGACCGCCGGTCGGGTGCTGGTCTCCGGGCGGCTGCTGGCCGAGATCACCCGGGCGCTGCCCGCCAAGCCGGTGGACGTCGAGGTGGACGGTCCGAAGGTCGCGATCCGTTGCGGCTCCGCCCGATTCGCCCTGCCCACCATGCCGGCCGAGGACTACCCGGCGCTGCCGGAGATGCCCGCCACCTCGGGCACCGTGCCGGCCGCCGTGTTCGCCGAGGCGGTGACCCAGACGGCGGTGGCCGCGGGCCGGGACGACACGCTGCCCATGCTCACCGGCATCCGGGTGGAGATCGAGGGCGAGAAGCTGACCCTGGCCGCCACCGATCGGTTCCGGCTGGCGGTGCGGGAGCTGACCTGGTCGCCGAACGCCACCGACATCTCCACCGCGGTGCTGGTGCCGGCCCGGACGCTGGCCGAGGCCGCGCGCAGCATGGCCGGTGAGACCGAGGTGACCATCGGCCTGGGCGACGGGCTGATCGGCCTGGAGGCCGGCGGCCGCCGGACCACCGTGCGGCTGCTGGACGTGGAGTTCGTCAAGTACCGGTCGCTGCTGCCCAGCGAGCACACCACCACCGTGGACGTGCCCGCCGGGGAGCTCACCGAGGCCATCAAGCGGGTCTCGCTGGTCACCGACCGCGGGCACCACCTGCGCATGCAGGTCACCGACGGCAGCCTGGCACTGTCCGCCGGCGGTGACGACGAGGGCAGCGCGGAGGAGGAGCTGGAGGTCGAGGCCGACGGCGCCGAGCTGCTGATCGCGTTCAACCCGACCTATCTGCTGGACGGCCTGGCCGTGGTGCACACCGATCAGGTGCGGCTGGCATTCACCACACCGGCGCGGCCGGCGCTGCTGCTGCCCTCCGGCGGTGACGGGGATGCCGACAGCCCCGACTACCGGTACCTGGTGATGCCCGCACGGCTGCCCGGCTGAGGGCCCCGAGACGTCCGGCG
>JBIQML010000722.1:0-2502 GCA_044463405.1 Nakamurella lactea
GACGCGGTCGCCAAGGTCGTGCTGGCGAACCTGTTCAAGCACAGCCAGCTGCAGACCTCCTTCGGCGCCAACATGCTCTCGATCGTCGACGGGGTGCCGCGCACGCTGCGGCTGGACCAGATGATCAGCTACTACGTGGCGCACCAGATCGAGGTCATCGTCCGACGCACCCAGTACCGGCTGGACCAGGCCGAGAAGCGGGCCCACATCCTGCGCGGGCTGGTCAAGGCGCTGGACGCGCTGGACGAGGTGATCGCGCTGATCCGGGCGTCGGCGACCGTCGACGTGGCGCGCGAGGGCCTGATCGACCTGCTGGACATCGACGAGGTGCAGGCCAACGCCATCCTGGAGATGCAGTTGCGCCGGCTGGCCGCCCTGGAGCGCCAGAAGATCATCGATGAGCTGGCCGAGATCGAGAAGGTCATCGCCGACCTGCGCGACATCCTGGCCTCGCCGGACCGGCAGCGGCGCATCGTGGCCGACGAGCTGGCCGAGGTGGTCGACAAGTACGGCGACGACCGGCGCTCCAGGCTGGTGCCCTACGACGGTGACGTGTCCATCGAGGACCTGATCGCCGTGGAAGATGTGGTCGTCACCATCACCCGGACCGGCTACGCCAAGCGCACCCGCACCGACCTGTACCGCTCGCAGCGGCGCGGCGGCAAGGGCGTGCAGGGGGCGGCGCTGAAGCAGGACGACATCGTGGCGCACTTCTTCGTGTGCTCCACGCACGACTGGATCCTGTTCTTCACCAACAAGGGGCGGGTGTATCGGGCCAAGGCCTACGAGCTGCCGGAGGCCAACCGGGCGGCACGCGGCCAGCACGTGGCCAACCTGCTGGCGTTCCAGCCGGACGAGCAGATCGCCCAGGTCATCGAGATCTCCGGATATGACGACGCGCCGTACCTGGTGCTGGCCACCAAGCACGGGCTGGTGAAGAAGTCGGCGCTGACGGCGTTCGACTCCAACCGGACCGGCGGCATCGTGGCCATCAACCTGCGGGAGGGCGACGAGCTGGTCGGGGCGGCGCTGTGCGCCTCCGGGTCCGATCTGCTGCTGATCTCCGCGAAGGGGCAGTCGGTCCGGTTCCACGCCACCGACGAGGCGCTGCGCCCGATGGGCCGGGCAACCTCCGGGGTGCTGGGCATGCGGTTCAACGACGGCGACGAGCTGCTGAGCATGGAGGTGGCGCGTCCGGGCACGTTTGTGCTGGTGGCGACGGCCGGCGGGTACGCCAAGCGGACCGACATCGAGGAATATCCGGTGCAGGGCCGGGGCGGAAAGGGCGTTCTGACCGTCCAGTACAACCCGAAGCGTGGCAAACTCGTGGGCGCGCTGATCGTCGACATCGATGATGAGCTGTACGCCATCACCTCCTCCGGCGGGGTCATCCGGACCTCGGCGAAGCAGGTGCGCAAGGCCAAGCGCCAGACCATGGGAGTGCGGCTGATGAACCTGTCCGACGGGGACTCGCTGGTGGGTATCGCCCGCAACGCCGACACCGAGCCGGACGAGGGCGCCGGTGGTTCCGGTGGTGCGTCCTCGTGACCTCGCCGGCGGGGGGACCACCGGCATCCGGGACGGCGACGTCCTCCGGGCGTCCCGGGGGTCGCGCTGATGGGTTCGCCGGAGGGCGGGGCCCGGTGACCAGCGCCCCGGTGCCCGATCCCGGCCGGCGCAACCGGCCGGTGCGGCGCGCGCCCCGGCTGGCGTCGCTGCAGCTCAAGCGGGTCGACCCGTGGACGGTGCTGAAGATCAGCCTGATCGTGGCGATCGTGATGTTCTTCGTGTGGATGATCGCCATCGGGGTGCTGTACCTGTCCCTGGGCTCCATGGACGTGTGGAGCAAGATCAACGACACGTACAACACCCTGATCGCCAGCTCGGACACCACGACGCCGCAGCCCGACCTGATCACCCCGGCGCGGGTGTTCGGGGTGACGGCGGTGATCGGTGCGGTGAACATCGTGCTGTTCACGGCGCTGGCGACGATTGCGGCGTTCGTGTACAACGCGGCGGCCGGGATGGCCGGCGGCGTCGAGGTCACCCTGGGCGAGCGGGACTGACGGGACGCTCTGTCCGGGCGTGGCGCCTCGGGCGTGCGGGGCCGCGGATTGGGCTTGGCCGGGCCGGGGCCGGTCGGCGCACTTGCCGGTCCGGCTGCGCCGATGCCGGGGCTGGGGCGCCGTTGCCGGAGTTGGCGCGCCGGGCCGGCGGTTTCTGTGGTGATCGAGCACCTGTTTTGTCGTCCGAGCACCTGAGATCACGGGTGCTCGGATCGAAGAACGGGTGCTCGATCAACTGATGGGGACGCCGGATCGAGTTTGAGCCCGGCGCGCGGGGTGCGGTACGCTCGGGAACTGCGGCGCCCGGCGGTCGACCCCGTCGTCGGCGCCGTCGCTGATGTCCGGCGCAGGTGCACCCGTGGCACCAGCGCCGGCCGCACGCGGGCCTGTAGCTCAGTCGGTTAGAGCGCTTCCCTGATAAGGAAGAGGTCGGTGG
>JBIQML010000723.1:0-2494 GCA_044463405.1 Nakamurella lactea
GCCGTCCCCGGACGGCCGGGACGGGGAATCCAGGCTCAGGGCAGCCCACCAGCAGCAGCACGGTCGCGATCAGAGTGAGGTGCTCGCCGCGATCACCGCGGTGCTGGAACCCGACGCGACCCGGCTCGCCTACCCGCCCGAGCGGGCCGCGCACCTGCTGCGCCTGATGACGTTCGCCGGGACCCACCGGCTGATCAACGACGGGAACCCGCTGACCGCCGACGAGGTCGCCGACGTGTTGCTGCACGGCGTGGCTCGCCCCGCGGGCGCCGAGCGGCCCGGCGAGCATCCGGGCGACCCCCCGCGCCGGCGACGCGAACCCCGACCGGGGCGCGGCGGGTGACCCGGCGACGCCAGCGGCGCGTGCGCGCGGTGTCAGTGGCCACCGGCATGCTGACCCGGCACCCGACCGCCTGCGACATCGGGATTCCCGCCGCCGCTTGACCCTCCCGCTGCGTCAGGGCCGACGCTGGCAGCCGGACCGGCGAGACCGGCCACCCACCACGCACCACGCACCACGCACCACGCACCACGCACGGACCGACAGCAGCACCCCGACACAGGACACCACACCGCAAGGACGAGACATGCTGATCAGATTGCTGCGGACCTACCTGCGGCCCTACTCCTGGCCTTTGCTGGCCGTGGTGGTGCTGCAACTGGTCGGCACCATCGCGTCGCTCTACCTGCCCAGCCTGAACGCCGACATCATCGACAACGGCGTGGCCAAGGGGGACACCAACTACATCCTCATCGTCGGCGGCATCATGCTGGGCGTCACGCTGGTGCAGATCGCCTGCAGCATCACCGCGGTGTTCTTCGGCGCCCGCACCTCGATGGCCTTCGGCCGGGACGTCCGGGACGCCATCTTCCACCGCGTCGGCACCTTCTCCGACCGGGAGGTGCAGCACTTCGGCGCGCCCTCGCTGATCACCCGCAGCACCAACGACGTCACGCAGGTGCAGACCCTGGTGGTGATGACGTGCACGCTGATGGTGGTCGCGCCGATCATGTGCATCGGCGGCATCATCATGGCGCTCAAGCAGGACGTCGGGCTGTCCTGGCTGCTGGTCGTCGCGGTACCGGTGCTGGTGCTCGCGGTCGGGCTGATCGTGATCCGGATGGTGCCGCAGTTCCGGTCGATGCAGAAGAAGCTGGACGCCGTCAACCGGGTGCTGCGCGAGCAGATCACCGGGGTGCGGGTGGTCCGCGCGTTCGTCCGCGAACCGTTCGAGACCGACCGGTTCCGGTCCGCCAACACCGAGCTCACCGGCACCGCGCTACAGGTCGGCAAGCTGATGGCGTTCATGTTCCCGGTCGTGATGCTGGTGATGAACGCCTCATCGGTGGCGGTGCTGTGGTTCGGCGGTCACCGCATCGCCGACGGTCAGATCGAGGTCGGCACGCTGACGGCGTTCCTGAGCTACCTGATCCAGATCCTGATGTCGGTGATGATGGCGACCTTCATGATGGTGATGGTGCCGCGCGCCGCGGTCTGCGCCGAGCGCATCGGCGAGGTGCTGGACACCGAGACCTCGGTCGTGCCGCCGGCCATGCCGGTCGCGCCCACCGAGACCACCGGCGAGGTACAACTGCGCGACGTCACCTTCTGCTATCCCGGCGCCGACGACCCGGTGCTGCGGCACATCACCATGACGGCCAGGCCCGGCCGTACCACCGCGATCATCGGATCCACCGGATCCGGCAAGTCCACGCTGGTCTCGCTGATCCCCCGGCTGTTCGACGTCACCGGCGGCGAGGTGCTGGTGGACGGCGTCGACGTGCGCAAGCTCGACCCGGACGTGCTGTGGGAGCGGATGGCGCTGGTACCGCAGCGGTCGTACCTGTTCTCCGGGACGGTGGCCTCGAACCTGCGCTTCGGCAAGGGTGACGCGACCGACGAGGAACTGTGGAAGGCGCTGGAGGTGGCGCAGGCCAAGGACTTCGTCTCGGCGATGCCCGGCGGGCTGAACGCACCGGTGGCGCAGGGCGGTACCAACGTCTCCGGCGGGCAGCGCCAGCGGCTGGCGATCGCGCGGGCGCTGGTCCGCAAGCCGGAGATCTACCTGTTCGACGAGTCGTTCTCGGCGCTGGATGTGGCCACCGACGCCCGGCTGCGGGCGGCCCTGCGGCCCTACACCCGGCACGCCAGCGTCATCATCGTGGCGCAGCGGGTGTCCACCATTCGCGACGCCGATCAGATCGTGGTGCTGGAGAACGGCGAGATCGTCGGCACCGGCCGGCATGACGAGCTGGTCGAGGGTTGCGAGACCTACCGCGAGATCGTCGAGTCCCAGCTGGCGGCGGAGGCGGCGGCATGAGCACGCGGCCCGGTAACAGCAATGGCAACAACGGCAACGGCAAGAGCAACGGTGACGGCAGGATCGACGGGGGCGGCGAACCGATGGTGACGGACGGCGACGCGAGGGCCGACGGCGGCCCGCAGGCGCCCGACCCGGAGATCGGACCGGCGCCCACCGGTGTTCCGGCGGCC
>JBIQML010000724.1:0-2493 GCA_044463405.1 Nakamurella lactea
ACACCACGACCGAGCAGTTCGGCCGGGTCCGGGCCGCGTGCGAGGCCGCCGGCCGCGACCCCGCCGAGCTGGTGTACTCCGCGGCGCAGGTGGTGTGCTGCGGCACCGACGAGGCGGAGCTGGCGCGGCGGGCGGCGGCGATCGGCCGGGAGGTCGGCGAGCTGCGCGCCAACGGCATGGCCGGCACGGTGTCCGAGGTGGTCGACAAGCTGGCCGCCTGGTCACAGGCTGGCGTGCAGCGGGTGTACCTGCAGGTGCTGGACCTGGCCGACACCGACCACATCGCGCTGCTCGGCGAGCAGGTGCGCACCCAGGTCGCCTGACCGCGCTCACACCGAGCGCGGCGTCACCAGGCCCGACTGGTAGGCGAACACCACCAGCTGCGCGCGATCTCGCAGGCCGAGCTTGGTCATGGCCCGGCTCACATGCGTCTTGGCGGTGAGCGGGCTGAGCACCATCCGCTCGGCGATCTCGTCATTGCTCAGCCCGTGCGCGACCAGGGTGACCACCTCCCGCTCCCGGTTGGTCAGCAGCTCCAGGTCGGTCGCGGGTGCCACCGCGGCGGGCCGGCCGACGAACTCGCCGATCAGCCTGCGGGTGACGGCGGGTGACAGCAGCGCGTCCCCGCGCACGGTGACCCGCAGCGCCTGCAACAGGTCGGCGGGCTCGGTGTCCTTGACGACGAATCCCGATGCGCCGGCCCGCAGCGAGTCGAACACGTACTCGTCCAGGCCGTAGTTGGTCAGCATCACCACCCGCACTCCCGACAGCCGGTCGTCGCCGGCGATCCGGCGGGTCGCCTCCACGCCGTCCATCTCGGGCATCTGGACGTCCATCAGCACGATGTCGGGCCGGTGCTCGCTCGCCAGCTCGACGCCCTCCCGCCCGTTGGCCGCCTCGGCAACCACCTCGATGTCGTCCTCGGCGTCCAGCAGCGCCCGGATGCCGGTCCGGATCAGCGGCTGGTCGTCCACCAGCAGCACCCTGATCATGCGGCTCCGTTCACCGGGAGTTCTGCCAGCACGGCGAACCCGCCGGACTCCGCCGGTCCGGTGCGCAACTGCCCGCCCAGCGCCGTCACGCGCTCGCGCATGCCCACCAGCCCGTACCCGGGCACCGTCCGATGCCCGGAGCCGGACCCGTCGTCCTGCACCCGGATCGTCAGGGTGCTCTCCCCGTAGTCGATCACCACCTCGGCAGTGGCCTGGCCCGCATGCCGTGTGACGTTCGTCAGTGCCTCCTGCACGACCCGGTAGGCGGCCCTGTCGACCTCGGGCGGCAGCGCCCGCCGGTCGCCGCGCACGGTGCAGGTGGTCGGCAGTCCGGACGAGCGCGCCCGCTCCACCAGGGCGGGCAGCAGATCCAGTCCGCTGCCGACGATGCCGTCGTCTCGGCGCAGCACCTCCAGCGTCGAGCGCAGCTCCCGTGCCGCGTCACCGCTGGCCTCCTGGATGGCCAGCAGCGCGTCGGAGGGCTGCTCGCCGCCCTTGCGGGCCAGGTGCGCCGCGACGCCCGCCTGAACCTTGATCACCGAGATGCTGTGGGTGAGGGAATCGTGCAGCTCGCGGGCGATCCGCAGCCGCTCCTCGACCGCGCGCCGCCTGGCCACCTCGTCACGGGTGCGCTCGGCCTGCTCGGCGCGGCGCTCGACCTCCCGCAGCCTGGCGTGCCACTGCCGGTAGGCCACCGCGCCGACCGCGCCCGAGACCACCCATCCGGTGAAGAACAACCGTCGCCACCACTGATCTCCCCGCATCCCTCGATGGTAGGGGCGTCGCCCGGCCGCCGCGTCCGGCCGGCGGAGCAATCCTCGCCTACTCCCCACGTCGTACCCGTCGCCGCTCCGACCCGCCCCGCAGGTAGCCGAGAAACACGCCCAACGGCCGACGCGAAACCGCCGGGAATTCCGAACCATCGACGGCGTGCCATCCACCGAGCAAGGAGAGAGACGATGACGGGGACTCACACCAATCACGACGTCGAGACGCTGCGGCCCGGCGACGACGGATACGACGCCGCGGCAAGGGTTTTCGCGCGATCCGGCCGGCCGGATATGATCGCGCGGCCGCGCAGCCCGGGGCAGATCGCCGGTCTGATCGCCGAAGCCGACTCGCGGAACATCGCGGTGTCGGTGCGCTCCGGCGGGCACAGCCCCCTCGGCCACGGCACCAACGACGGCGGCATCGTCATCGACCTGGCCCACCTCGACGGCGTCGAGGTGCTGGACCGCTCGCGCCGGCTGGTGCGCGTCGGCGCGGGGGCGACCTGGGGTCGCGTGAGCGCGGCGCTCGATCCGTACGGCTGGGCGCTGACCGCCGGGGACACGGCCAGCGTCGGCGTCGGCGGGCTCACCCTGGGCGGCGGGGTCGGCTGGATGGTCCGCCGGCACGGGCTGGCGATCGACAACCTGGTCGGCGCCCGGGTCGTCACGGCCGACGGCCGCCTGCTGGCCGCATCCGCGGACGAGCATGCCGACCTGTTCTGGGCACTGCG
>JBIQML010000725.1:0-2476 GCA_044463405.1 Nakamurella lactea
GTCGCTGGCCGGCACCGTCCGCTCGGTGCTGGCCGACGAGTCGGGCATCGAGGGCGCTGTGCGGGTCCTGGCACCACGCACCTCCGCCGTGCACCTGGCGCGGGGGCTGACCTACGCCGCCGCGCTGGAGGGAGCGCTCAAGTCCAAGGAGACCAGCCGCCGGGTGCACGACGGCTACTCCAGCGCGGACTTCCTGCACGGCCCGCTGACCGTTGCCGGGCCCGACGTACCGGTCATCGCCTACGGCACGACCGGCCCGGTGCTGGACGACGTGGTCGAGA
Organism: Nakamurella lactea; assembly: GCA_044463405.1. GTDB lineage: Bacteria > Actinomycetota > Actinomycetes > Mycobacteriales > Nakamurellaceae > Nakamurella > Nakamurella lactea_B. The sequence continues at coordinate 282 of JBIQML010000725.1, forward strand.
CCGCCCGCCGCGCCGTGCAACTCGGCTCTCCGGTGATCGGCGTCGGGGCCGACGAGGTCTGCCGCGGCATCGACGGCGCCGCGGGCGTGCCGGTGCCGCAGACCCTCGGCGAGGCGCTGGCGGTGATCCCGCTGGTGGTGTGCGGTCAGCAACTGGCCATCCGGACCACGATCGCGCTGGGCATGGATCCCGACTCGCCCGAGGGCTTGAACAAGGTCACCGCCACGCACTGATCGCGGCAGCGTGTCCCGTGGCGCGTCCGGTGGCGGCGGAGATGCCGGCGCCCGGATCGCCGGTCTGGCGGCCGGTCCTCGAGGGCGCGCCGCCGCCGTGCCGGCTCGTGCGGTGCGTCGCCGGCGAAGCTGTGAGGCCGCCCCGCACCACTCGGGAGGGCACGCTTCGACAGTGCTCCGTATCTGCGAGCAATGTCGAAGGGCGCATCACTGCTCTCCACCGGACCGCCGAATCCGGTTGAAATGTCCGAAAGGCCGTTCCCGCGGGAACGGCCTTTCGGACAATCGTTACCGTCGACGGCGCCGGGTCGTCAGGCCGGAGAGGACGCCACCAGGTCCAGGTCGCGCACCGCGTAGCGGTGGTGCTCCCACTCCTCCTCGAGGATCGTGTGCAGGCAGGACAGCACCGTCTCCGGGTACTGCGGGGCGTGCGGGTTCGCGCGTTCCGCCGTCAGATCCTCCGGGGTCACGGTGGCCAGGAAGTCCCGCACCATGGCGACCCGGCCGGCTCGCGCCTCGAGGATCTTCGAATAGGCATCGGTCTGCTCGGTCTGCTCGGTCTGCTCGGCCCGCTCGGTGGGCGCTGTCGAGGAGGTTGGGTCCTCACCGTCCTGCGCGGTGCCGGTGTCCAGCAGGCCCAGCGGATGGAAGGGCTGCTCGAGCTGCAGGATCGCCTTGCCCAGCCACATGTCGGTGGCCAGCACCAGATGGCGCAGGGTCTGCGCGAAGGACCACTCGCCGGCCACCGAGACGTCGACCGTGCCCTCGGGCATCGCGGCGACCCGGTCCAGGGTGGCGGCCCAGGTGCGCTCCAGCGCCGCCCACGCCGCGCGCAGACCGTCCGGATCGGCGGCCCGGCGCTCGGAGCGGCCGGGGAAGCGACGGTTCAGCTCCGCGTCCACGAACGGCCCGACGTCGACACCGTTGACCCGCAGCGAGTTCTCGTCGTCCAGCAGCCACGGCGCGTCGATGTCGGCGCCGTCCATCTCGACACCGCGCATCACCACACCGGACAGGTCGGATTCGACGAACCGGGCGCCCCGCAAGTTCGCACCGGTGAACGTCGCATCCTTCAGATCGTCGGACCGGCCGAACGTTGCCGTCATGACTCCCCCGAATCTCGATGGTGGTGCCGGGCCGTTCCCGGGCCGCGTCACCGGAAGGACTCGGCCACCTGCTGCAGGCTCGCACGATACTGCTGCCAGCTCTGTCCCTCGGCCTGCCACAGGTTGCTGGTGTCGGCGCGCAGCCCGGCCTGCCCGTCGACGAGCTCGCGCACGATATCTGCGTGCCCGGCGTGCCGGGCCGTCTCGGCGATCACGTGCACGAGTATCTGGTGCAAGGTGACCTCCGCGCGGGGAGCCCACCAGGGAACCCGACCGGGCGCGTCCAGCGGCAGCGCCTCGATGGTGCCGTCCGCATGCCTGCCGACCCGCCGATACAGGTCGATGATCTCCGAGCGGGACTGGTCGGCGGTGGCCCACATGTCCGCGTTCGGGGTCTCGTCGTCGAACCAGGCCGGCCGGTCCGGCAGCGGCCGGTCGAAGGTGTCCCCGAAATAGCCGGACTCGACGGCGGCCAGGTGCTTGACGAGACCGAGCAGGTTGGTGCCCGTCGGCGTCAGCGGGCGCCGGACGTCGTACTCGCTGGCGCCGTCCAGCTTCCACACCAGGGCGTCCCGGTGCAGCTGGAGGTAGCGGTGCAGGGTGGCCTTGGGGTCGGTTCGAGCGTCGGGTCCGGTCATGTGCGACAGCCTGCCACGGCGGGGCGACATCGCCGCCCGGACGGCGCGTCGCGTAGGTTGACCGGACATGACCAACAACGAACGTGCCGCCGTCACCGCGGGAGCCGACGCCTGGCTGGCGACGCTGTGCGACTGGCTCGCCATCCCGTCCGTGTCGGCCGACCCCGACCGCCTCGCCGATGTGGCCGCCAGCGCGGAATTCCTGGCAGCGGCGCTGC
>JBIQML010000726.1:0-2472 GCA_044463405.1 Nakamurella lactea
TCCGGTGGACGAGCGATACCTGCTGGCCCGGCTGGCGCACCGCTACCCGAGCTGCGCGGTCTTCGCGGTGGCCGGCCTGGTGGGTGCGAGCCCGGAGATGCTGATCCGGCGCCGCGGGACCGAGGTCACCTCCCGGGTGCTGGCCGGGACGGCCTGGCCGGAGCGGCCCGGCGCCGGTTCGGGCGGCGCGGCTTCGGGCGGCGCGGCTTCGGGCGGCGCCGGTGCGGGCGGCACGGCTTCGGGCGGCACGGCTTCGGGCGGCGGGGCCGATGGTGTCGCGGGCCGGGATGCGGTCGGCGAGTTGCTGGCACAAGCGACCGGGACGGTGGCGCGGGTGACCACGGACCGGGAGGTGGCAGCACACCTGCTGGCCAGCTCGAAGGACCTGGCGGAGCACGCGTTCGCCGTCACCTCGGTGGCCGACACGCTGCGCGGGCTGACCAGCTGGATGGACGTACCGGCCGCGCCGCGCGCACTGGCGCTGGCCAACCTGACCCACCTGGCGACGGACATCTGCGGTCGGCTCGCCGGCGAGGCGTCGCAGGCGCCGTCGGCGCTGGACCTGGCCGCGCGACTGCACCCGACCGCCGCGGTCGGCGGTACCCCGCGGGATGTCGCGCTGGCGATGATCGCCGAGCTGGAACCGGTGCACCGCGGCCGGTACGCGGCGCCGGTGGGGTGGTTGGACGCGCGCGGCGACGGGGAGTTCGCGATCGCGCTGCGCTGCGCAGAGATCTCCGGCACCTCGGTGCGGCTGATGGCGGGCTGCGGGATCGTCGCCGACTCCGATCCGGAGACCGAGGCCAGGGAGGCGCAGATCAAGATGGTTCCGGTGCGGGACGCGCTGGAGGGCTGAGCCCCGGCCTCGTCGCTCCCAGGACGCGTTCGATCCGCTGAAGATCTGCCGCCAGATTCGTTGGCGCGCGGCGTTTGCCCAGGTCGCGGTGATCTTGGAGCGATCTGGCGGCAGAATTTCAGGGTCCGGCGGACCTCAAAGTCGGCGGTGCGGAGTCTTGATAGCCGTCCTTGCTGGCCAAGTAGATGGCGAACCCCCAGCGGGCGGCGGACCCGCCGCGGCGCAGCCGCATCGATGGCAGCGTGTCGCCGTCCGGCAGCCGGCCGGTGACGTAGGCGACGTTAGCCCGGAATTTGACGTCCACTCCGGCCAGTTGCGGCCAGCGCTCGCGAGCACGCTTCGATAACCGCTGCTGCAGCGAGGTCTTGGTCGATTCCGGTGGCCGGACCATGCACGTCATGACGCCCGACCGGCGTGTCCGGTCGGAGCCGGCGCGGTGGCTGCAGCCTGCCCCCGACGAACTTACGAGCCAGACCGCTTAACCTGCCGCCGGGACATCGGCGGCGACCAGCTCCGCGCACCGCTCGCCGATCATCATGGTGGTGATGTTCGGGTTGACCGTCACCAACTCCGGCATCACCGAGGCGTCCGCCACCCGCAGTCCCGTCACCCCCTTGAGCCGTAGCTGCGGGTCCAGTGGCGCGTCCCGGTCAGCGGCGGAGCCCATCCGCACCGTGCCGGCCGGGTGATAGACGGTGTTGTGGGTGCGCCGCAGGTAGTCGGTGATCTCGTCGTCGGAGCGCACGTCCGGGCCGGGGAACAGTTCCGGGCCCGTCCAGTCGGCCAGTGCGGGCCGTGCGGCGATGTCGCGGGCCAGCCGGATGCCTGCCGTCATCACCGTGATGTCGTGTGGGTCGGTGAAGTACCGCGGATCGACCCTGGGCTTGTCACGGAAGTCCCTGCTGCGCAGCCGGACGGTCCCCCTCGACCGGGCGTGCGTGACGTTCGGAGTGAGGCAGAACCCGTTCTCGGTGGTCGGATATCCCTGCCGGACGGTGTGCATGTCGAACGGCACGGATCCGTAGTGGAACATCAGGTCGGGCCGGCCGGGGTGCTGCGGATCCGGCCCCGTACTGGCGAAGATGCCGATCTCCCACCACTGGGTGGACTCGATGGGCATCGGCCGCCGGGCCTGCCACTGGATCACGCCCTCCGGGTGGTCCTGCAGGTGCGATCCCACGCCCGGCGCGTCCACCAGTACCTCGAGACCGAGGTCGCGGAGATGCTCGGCCGGGCCGATGCCGGAGAGCAGCAGCAACTTCGGGGAGTCGATCGCACCGACGGACACGATCACCTCCCGCTCGGCGGCGATCTCGGCACTGTGCAGCAGGTCGGGGGTCTGCACCTGCACGCCCGTGCAGCGCCGGCGCTCGTCGACGAGCAGGCGCTGGGCGCGGTGCTCGGTGAGCAGCGTGAGGTTCGGCCGGTCCAGGTGCGGGTGCAGGTAGGACACCGATGAGGACGAGCGCACGCCGTCCTCACGCACGTTGATCTGGAACCAGCCGGCGCCGGTGACGACGGTGCTGCCGTCGTTGAACCGGACCGTGGGGATGCCGGCCTGGGCGCACGCCTCCAGCACTGCGGTCCCACAGGGATCGCGCGGCGGGACGGTGCGC
>JBIQML010000727.1:0-2468 GCA_044463405.1 Nakamurella lactea
CTGATCCGCACGGCGTCGCCCTGCGCGGAGTAGCCGCCGCCGCCGGCGATCAAGTTGAGCGTGACACCGCGCCGGTGGCGCTCGTCGAAGAGACTGAACAGCCGCCGGTCGCTGATCGCGCCGCTCGGCGCGACGTTCGCGAATCCCGAAATCGTGAAATCCCGGCTGATGCGTTCCACCACACCTCCTCGTTTCTGCGCCGTCAGCGCGGGTGCGCCGCCGGCGTCATCCTCGCCGCGAGTGTCGTTGATCGTGCCGGCCGGGCCGGCGCCGGAGTTCGCCGTTCTCATATCGCGGCCGTCCCTCCCGGCCGTTCGGGATCGCCGCTGTCCCATGACCAGCGCATCCAGCGCTCCACCGATTGGTGCGGTTCCAGATCGATGACACCCGTCGGCATGCCCGACGACTGTCCTCGGACCGCGTCGGGCCAACTCGTCCACGGCTCCACGCAGATCGAATCGTTGGTCGCATAGACCACCAACGTCGAGATCGCCGGATCGAAACTGACCTCCACGGTCCGGTTCGGAAGCCGGAGACAGGCGGGACTCCGCACATCGACCAGCACCATGTCGATCGTGGCGCTACGCACCAGGAAGCCGCCGGAGCTCGCGCCGAAGTCGGCGACGCCGTCCAACGGCAGGACCCGGCCGGTGGGGATGAGGTCGTCGTCCAATTCCGCGTAGCTGCTGGCATTCGCCGTCAGGCGCGTTTCTCCGGTCGTGGGCACGGCGAACCACGGATGCCATCCGATCCCGACCGGCATGGCAGCGCTGCCGGCCGTCACCAGGACCCGTTGGGTGAGCCCATACGGATCCAACTCGAAGACCTGGCGCACGGACCCGCCGAGCGGCCACTGCTCGCCGAAGGGCCGGGCCAGTTCGAGCGAATCCTCCGATGCCGAAAGCACCTCCCAGGGGCCGTCATAGACCACGCCATGCACCGCGTGTCGCTTGCCGCGCAACGGCAGCTGATGATCGTCGCCGCGATAGCGCATTCGTCCTTGGAAGACTTCGCCCACCCACGGGGCCAACACGAACGAGCCGTAGTGGGGAACGCCCCGAACGCGTTCCGGCCGGGACACCAGCAGTTCGTCGCCGTCCACGGTGAGCGAAGACAGCACGCCACCGTCCGTGGTGCGCACCGATGCCCGGGCGTTTCCGGCCAATAGTTCAACCAGCACGGTTGGCCTCCTCACGGGCTCCTGTCATGATCGCGATCAGGTCCTCCACGCTTGCCGCCCCTCGATCCAGGACCGCGGCGGTCCTCCCGCGACGGAGCACGAAGATGCGATCCGCGACCTCCGTCACCTGGCGGAGGTCGTGGCTGATCAGCACCACACCCACCCCGCTGGCCCGAATCTGGTCGATGAGCTGGAGAACATGCCTGGTCGGACCTGCCGCCAGCGCGGCGGTCGGCTCGTCGAGAAACACGACCCGGCCGCTGAACGCCGCTGCCCGTGCGACGGCCACCATTTGCCGCTGCCCACCGGAGAGCAGCGATATCGGCACGGCCACCGACGGCATGGTGAGCCCGAGTTGACGGAAGTACGCGGCGGCGGCGAGGCGCATCTTCGTCCGATTCACGAAGCCCAGGCGTCCCAGCAGCCCGGGCAGTCGCAGCTGGCGCCCCAGGTAGAGGTTTTCCGCGGCGTCGAGCAGCGGGGCAAGGGCGAGCGATTGGTAGACGGTTTCAATGCCGTACTCGCGCGCGTCGATCGGCGAGTGGAAAGCGACCGGTCTTCCTTCGACGGCGATGTGGCCTTCGTCGGGGACCATCACTCCGGACAGCACGTTCACGAAGGTGCTCTTGCCCGCACCATTGTCGCCGACCAGCGCGACGAGCTCGCCGGATCCGACCCACAGGTCGGCGCCGCGGAGGGCGGTGACATGCCCAAATCGCTTGACGATGCCGCGCGCCTCCAGCGCGAGTCGACCGGTGGTCGGCGCTTTGTCTGTTGCCGGCATGGCGACGGGATGGTCGCTGCTCATCGTCATCACTCCCCCTGCCTGGTTCCAGCGCTCGCCCGGGCGCTCACCAGGGCCAGCAGGATGATCACGCCGTACACGGCCTTGATCCAGTAGGTGGGCACCTGCGCGAGCACCATCAGGTTTTGCACCACGCCGAGTATCAGCACGCCCATGAGCGCGCCGATCAAGCTGCCCTTGCCGCCGTTGAGCGACACTCCGCCGACGACGGTCGCTGCGAACACGCTGAACAGGTAGTCCTTGCCCAGGTTGGGCGGAATCGACCCGACGTAACCGACCAGCACGAAGCCGGCGATCGCGGCCAGGAATCCGCCGATCACGAATGCCCCGATGCGCAGCCGGTCGACCCGGATTCCCGATAGCCTCGCCGCGTTCAAGTTGCCGCCGGTGGCGTAGATGGACCGGCCGACCGTGTGGTAGCGCAACAGGATGATGCCCGCCAGGAAGGCGAAGCCGGTGATCCACACCGATAGCGGCACCGAC
>JBIQML010000728.1:0-2456 GCA_044463405.1 Nakamurella lactea
AAGCAATTCCTGACCTACGTGGCGGGCGCGCCGTTCCAGCCGGCCGTCGCGCACGCCCTCCGGCACGAGACGGCGTGGGTGTCCGAGCTGCGGGACTCGTTGCAGCGCAAGCGGGATCGGTTGTGCGAGGGCCTGCGGGCCGCCGGCTTCGACGTGTCGGTGCCGGCCGGCACGTACTTCGTGCAGGCCGACATCCGCCCGCTCGGCGAGTCCGACGGGATGGCCTTCTGCCAGGCGCTGCCGCGGCGCGCGAGGGTGGTGGCGGTTCCGACGCAGGTGTTCTACGACAACCCGGCGGACGCGGCACATTTGGTCCGGTTCGCGTTCTGCAAGGCGGACGAGGTGATCGACGAGGCGGCCGAGCGGCTGGCGCGGCTGGGCTAGGACGTATCTGCAACTCCACAGTTGCAGATAGCGCCTAGATGTGCAATGCTGTGGTTGCACACCATCCGCCCCGTCCCCGGAAGGACACGCCATGAACAGCCAGACCTCCACCGCCGTCGACCCGCTGGACCGCATCGACCAGAGCATCGAGATCGACGCCACCGCCGACACCGTCTTCCGACTCATCTCCCGGCCGGGCTGGTGGATCAACGAGGGCACGGTCGACCCGGAACCGGACCTGCGCGTCGAGGGCGACGTCACCGTCGTCACGCACCCGAAGTATGGCGAGTTCCGGCTCTCGACGGTGGCCAGCGAGCCGCCGACCTACGTGGCCTTCCGCTGGCACCACGCGCAGCCGGACGACGGCAAGAAGCGCTCCACCCTGGTGGAGTTCCGCATCGAGCAGCGCGACGGCGGCGGGGTCCTGCTGCGCGTCGCGGAGAGCGGGTTCTCCGGCCTGCAGAAGCCGCGCGAGGAGTGGCTGGCGGACCGTTCGAACAATGTCGAGGGCTGGACCACCGAGCTCGCCGCCGCGCGGGAGTTCGTCGAATCGGCCGCCCGGGCATCGTGACCGGGACCGCCGGCAGCGGCCTGACCGGGGTCTTCGCGGCGATGGCCGACGAGACCCGCTGGGCCATCCTGGTTCGCCTGGGCGAGGCGCCGGCGTCCGCGTCGGCCCTCGCCCGGGAGTTCCCGATCAGCCGGCAGGCGATCGTCAAGCACCTGGAGGTGCTGCGCGGCGCCGGCCTCGTCGAGACCGAGCACCGCGGCCGGGAGATCGTCTACCGGGCACTGGGCGGTCGGCTGTCGGACCTGGCGCGGGACCTGGACCGGATCGCCGGGGACTGGCAGCGCCGGCTGCGCCGGATCAAGTTCCTGGCCGAGAACCCGAACTGACCGGCGGGCCCCGCCGCGCGGCACGCCGGCGGGGCCGTCGGATCCCGCCGGCGCCGGTGGTGCGAGGATCCCTGCCATGGCCAACGACGTCCCCGACCGCATCCGCGCGCTGCTCGCCACCGCCCCCGTCTTCGACGGGCACAACGACATCCCCTGGGCACTGCGCCGCAAGGCGGGCTACGACCTGGACCGGATGGACATCTCACAGCACCAGCCCGACCTGCACACCGACATCCCCCGCTGGCGGGCCGGAGGTCTCGGCGCCCAGTTCTTCTCGGTATTCGTTCCCGGCACGCTGCCGCCGGGCGACGCCGTGGTGGCCACGCTGGAGCAGATCGACTGCGTGCGCCGCATCGTGGCCCGCTACCCGGACACCTTCCGCGCCGCCCGCACCGCCGACGAGGTGCGCGCAGCGATGGCCGACGGCGCCATCGCCGCGCTGATGGGCGCGGAGGGCGGGCACAGCATCGCATCGTCGCTCGGCGTGCTGCGCTGCCTGCGGGCGCTCGGGGTGGCGTACATGACGCTCACCCACAACCAGAACACGCCATGGGCGGACGCCGCGACCGACGAGCCGGCGGTGGGAGGCTTGACCGACTTCGGCCGCCAGGTGGTGACGGAGATGAACCGGATCGGCATGCTGGTGGACATCTCGCACGTCGCGCCGGACACCATGCGCGCCGCGCTGGCGACCTCCAGCGCGCCTGTGATCTTCTCCCACTCGTCCTGCCGGGCCCTGACCGACCATGTGCGGGACGCCCCGGACGACGTGCTCGCCTCGCTGGCCGAGGGCGACGGCGTCATCATGATCACCTTCGTGCCGGACTTCGTGTCTCAGGAGTGCGCCGACCACGACGCCGCCGAGCGCGCCGAGCGCGCCCGGCTGGGCCTGCCCGAGCGGGACGACGCCGATACCGATGGCGATGCCGGCGGAGTCGACGCGTCCCGGGGCGCCGACCTGTCGGCGGCCAGGGACGCCCTCCGGCAGTGGCAGCGGGACAACCCCGCCCCGACCGCCACGCTGGCCCAGGTCGCCGACCACGTGGAGCACGCCCGCGAGGTGGCCGGCGTCGCCCACATCGGGCTGGGCGGCGACTTCGACGGGGTGGACGCGCTGCCGGAAGGCCTGCAGGACGTGTCCCGCTACCCGCATCTGCTGGCCGAACTCGCCGACC
>JBIQML010000729.1:0-2452 GCA_044463405.1 Nakamurella lactea
GGTGACGATCATCAGGTGACCGGTCCAGTCGCCGCTGATGGACACGGACGCGACCATCTGCTGATCGCGGGCGGCCGTCGGGTCCGCCCCCGGCATCGTCACGATCTCGCCGGTCACGAACGACGCCCACACCTGCTCCACGATCTCACCCAATTCCACGGAACTGGGCAGCGCGGGGCTAAGGGTATTCGTCATGGGTCACACTCCTGCCGTCATCTGTGCGGGGTCGATGAGTCCCAGCAACTCCAGTTTTTCCGCCACCGCGTCGGGGGTGAACGGTTTGATCAGGTACTCGTGCGCGCCGGCGGCGAGGGCGCGCACCATCTGGCTCTGTTCGCTCTCCGTCGTCACCATCATCAAGGTCAGCGCGGCATAGCGCGGATCGTCGCGGACCTGCTGGATGAACTCCAAGCCGTTCATCACCGGCATGTTCCAGTCGATCAGCGCGACATCGAACCGGTGACCTGCCGACTCCATCTTGTCCAGCGCATCCCTGCCGTTCTCGGCCAGGGTGGTCTCGAATCCGAGGGTGGTGACGATGCGCCTCAGGATCATCCGCATCGCAGACGAATCGTCGATGACAATCGCGTACACGGCTCTCATGCCCTTCCGCTCGGTTGCTGTGGTGGGACGGCGACGGGCCGGTAGGCGGACAGCCCGCCCATCCGCACGAGTTCGAACCCGTCGTCGATGCCCCGGGTGGTTTCGGCGGTGCCCAGGATGAGCCACCCGGCCGGCGCCATCACCCGCCGGACGCGACGGAGGATGGCCTGTTTGGTCGCTATATCGAAATAGATCAGGACGTTGCGCAGGAATACGACGTCGAAGGACGGCAGCCCGGGCGGGAACGGCGCGGCGAGGTTCAGCTCCCGGAACTGAATGTTGCGCTGCAGTTCGGCGCTGATCTGCCAGCCCGTGCCGACGCGCTGGAAGTACTGGACCATGTACCGCGCAGGGAGCCCCCGGTTGATCTCCATCTGCGTGTACCGGCCCTGTCGCGCCTGCTCCAGCACGCCGCGGGCGATGTCGGTGCCGATGATCTCGAATCGGCGGGCCGGGCCGAGCTCCTCGGTGAGCAGCATCGCCAGGCTGTACGCCTCCTGACCGGTCGATGCGGCGGCCGACCAGATCCGGATCGGCTGGAGCGCCATCCGCCCGGCGAGCAGCCTGGGCAGCAGCTCCTTGCGGAACGACTCGAAGACCGTGGCGTCGCGAAACCATGACGTCTCGTTCGTGGTCAGCGCCTCCACGACGGCGCGGCGCTGCTCGCGGTTGCCGGGGCGCTGCGCCTCGCGCACGTACGCGTCCGTATCGGGCAGCCCGGCCTGGCGGGCCAACGGCATCAGCCGGGCCTCCACCAGGTATTCCTTGCCCGGCTGCAGGACGATGGCCGCCTCCCGGTGGACCAGGTCGCTCACCCACGCGAACTGTGCCGACCCCACTGGCATCACGCCACCCCCGTAGCAGATCGCCGCCCCGCGCCCGCACCGCGGAGCTGCTCGGCGAGGAACGGCCCCACCGTGTCCAGACTCAAGACCACGTCTGCCAGACCGGCCTCGGTCACCGCCCCCGGCATCCCCCACACGACCGAGCTCGCCTGATCCTGCGCAACGATCATCGAGCCGCCGGCGCTCATCCGCTCGCATCCGCCCCGGCCGTCGTGCCCCATCCCGGTGAGGATGACGCCGATCGCACTGCCGGGGTAGGCGTCGGCGACGGACCGGAACAGCACGTCGACGGACGGCCGCGAGTAGTTCTCCGGATCCTTGTCGTGCAGCCGCGTGACGACGCCCGCGCCGCGGCGCTGCACCTCGAGATGCCGCCCGCCCGGCGCCAGGTACATCACGCCCGGCGACAGCTGCTGCCCGTCCTCCGCCTCCTGTACCGCGACCGGCCCCAGCCTGCTGAGCCGCTGCGCCAGCATCGCGGTGAACACCGGCGGCATGTGCTGCACGGCGACGATGGGCACGCTGGGAGGCTCCGTCATCGAGCCGAGTACTCGGGCCAACGCGTCCGGGCCACCGGTGGATGATCCGATCGCGATGACCTGTGTCGGCCGTGCACTGGCGCGCCGCTTCTCGCGGGCCGTGGGCGCCGGAAACCGCCCCGGCAGGGCGCGAGCGGGTTCCGGCCGCGGCGGCGGAAGTGGTCGGCGCCGCATGGTCAGCGCCCGGACCCGCGGGACCAGCTGTTCGCGCAGCTCGTCCAGCGAGTCGTGGAGGCTGGCCGAATTGGTCGGCTTGGTGACGTAGTCCCGGGCGCCCGCAGCCAGCGCGTCGAGGGTGATCGCTGCGCCCTGCTGGGTGAGCGTCGAGATCATGATGACGGGCAGCCGGGGGAATCGCAGGTGCAGTTCCCGCATGGCGGTCAGCCCGTCCATGATGGGCATCTCGATGTCGAGGGTCAGCAGATCCGGCTGCAATTCGGCGACACGCTCGATGGCTTGCGCACC
>JBIQML010000730.1:0-2451 GCA_044463405.1 Nakamurella lactea
CGGCCGCTCTGCTTGGCCAGGTACAGCGCGCTGTCGGCGCGGTCCATGGCGTCCGACACCGAGGTGCCGGTCTCACCGCCCGGCACGACGCCGACGCCGATGCTGACGGTGATGCGCTCGGCCACCAGCGGCGACCGCATCCCGTTGACCCGCAAGCGGACCCGCTCCGCGGCCGCCAGGCCCGTGGCGCCCACCGCCCCAGGCAACAGGGCACAGAACTCCTCGCCTCCGAAACGCCCGATCAGGGTCCCCGGCGGCAGCGCCGCCCGGATCGCGTCCGCGGTGACCGCCAACGCCTGGTCGCCGATCAGATGCCCGTGCCGCTGGTTGAAGTCGTGGAAGTGGTCCAGGTCGGCGAACAGCACCGCCCAGGGTCGCCGCTCCGCGGTGAGCCGCTGCACCTCCAGGCTGGCGGAGCGGTACCACACCCGGTAGTGCAGGGTTCCGGTCTTGGCGTCGATGTCGGCGCGTTCCTGCAGCGGACGGTGCAGCACGGCCTGCTGCATCAGCAGGAACAGCGGGGCCACCAGCAGCACGTACCATCCGCCGGCGGCGGCCACCAGCCCGGTGATCGCCCCCAGCGTGAGGACGCCGAACTCGGTCGCGAAGAACAGCGGATCGGTCAGCGTCCGGCGAAGCCAGGCCTCCTCGTGCGGCCGGTTGAACAGCACGAAGCACACCAGCAGCGACGACTCCGTGGCCATGAACAGCAGGCAACTGGCCACCACCAGCGCCACGCCGCCGAGGCTGGAGCCGACGTCCAGTCCGATGCCCCCGCTCGGGATCTGCTGCACCAAACGGGCAACCAGCGCCGCCAGCACCATGTACGCGGCCGATCCGATCCACTTCCACCGGGGCAGGCTGCGATCCCGCAACCAGGCGTGCGTGTAGGTGAACGCGATGATCGGGATCAGGTACCAGGCGGGCAGCAGGATCACCGCGGCGATCGCCCACGCGGACAACCCCTTGTGCGGCCGCTGCTGGTCCCTGGCCGTCCGGTCGAGCAGCCTGCCCAGTTCCACGTTGCACACGCTGGCCAGCATCAGGCCGCCCGCGGTGGCCACGTTCGGGCCGGTCAGGCCGAACCCGGCGACCGCCGAGCGGATCAGCGGAAGCGCGATCGCCAGCACGACGATCAGCACGACCCAGGTTCGCACCCCCGGTCTGGCGTCCCGGAAGGACTGCTCGTCGAGCGTGTTGGGGGTGCCGGCGGCGCCGAAGAACCGGTCCGATCCGGGGGTCGGGGCAGCGCCGGTTTCACCCCCGTCGCGCTCGCCCACACGCCCCGCCGATCCGTCAGCCGTCACTGCCGTGGTGTTGCGTCCATCGCACGCTGCGACTATTCAAACACCCTGTGCCGTCATTGCCGGGTCCGCGCCGGCTCGGCCGGGCCGGACGCGCGCACCATGGTGGCGCCGTACTCGTCGTCGTGGAGCACCTCTGGCCGCAGGCCGGCGGCGGTGACGGAGTCGCCCAACGGGCCGGCCTGATGCCGGGCGCACTCCATCAGCAGCACGCCCCCTGGCGCCAGCCAGGACGGGGCACCACCGACGACGCGCCGCAGCACCGACAGCCCGTCACCGCCGCCGTCCAGGGCGACGGCGTGCTCGTGCTCGCGCGCCTCCGCCGGCATGAAGGCGATGTCGCCGGTGGGGACGTAGGGGGCGTTGGCGATCAGCACGTCGACCCGGTGCCGCAGACCGGCCGGCAGCGGCGCGTACAGGTCTCCGGAATACACGGTTCCGCGGTAGCGGTCGACGGACCGCCGAGCGCAGGCCACCGCGGCGTCGTCGATGTCCACCCCGTAGAGCCGGACGGCCGGCACCCGGCTGGCGACCGATGCACCGAGGGCACCCGCGCCGCAGCACAGGTCGACGACGGTGACGGGGTCGTCGGGAGACTCCGCAGCCCGCTGCCCGGCCGCCTCCGCCGCCAGCCGGGCAAGTGGTTCGCTGCGGCGCCGCGGCACGAATACCCCGTCGGTGACGGGGATCCGCAGCCCTGCGAACTCGGCCCAGCCCAGCACGTGCTCCAGCGGTCGCCCGGAGGTTCGTTGCGCGACCAGCTCGGCCAGCGCGGTGCCGCCCCCAGCGGCGTCCGGGCGGCCGATCGAGGCCCCGACCGTGGCCGAGTGCTCGATCAGCAGCGCGGCCTCGTCCTCGGCGAACACGCACCCCGCCGCGCGCAGCCGGGCGACGACCGACTCCCGGGTCAGGCCGGTCGGCGGGGGTCCGGTGAGGCCGGTCGGCTGCGGTCGGATCATGCCGGGCCGGCGGCAGCGAGCCGGCCGGCGCACGAGGCGAATCCCAGCCAGGTGTGCCGGTTTCCGGCCCAGCACCAGCCGACCTTCGGGGCGTTCCGGTTCGCCGCGCCGTCCCGGCCGGTGCCGCCCGAGATCCATATCGCCGGGGTGCGGGCATCCATGGTGCCGTCGGGCCGACGCAGCCGCGA
>JBIQML010000731.1:0-2450 GCA_044463405.1 Nakamurella lactea
AGCGCTGCGGGGTGTTGAACCCCGGCGACGAACTCGCCGAGCAAGGCCCCGGCCCTCGCCTCGTCATCGACGGCTGACCGCGTCGGCGGATCGGTCGTCGGACCAGCGGTACGCTTGGGGCATGTCGACCGCCGCCGATACGACCGATGAGGCGGCACGCGTGCAGGCCGAAGTCTTCGCTCGGATGAACCCGGAGGACCGGTTGCTGCGCGCCTTTCACATGTGCGACCTGATGGTGCGGATCGCCGAAGAGGGTGTCCGGTCGCGCCACCCCGACTATGACGATTCCGACGTTCGTGTTGCGGTGATCCGGCAACGCCTGGGCGACGAACTGTTCACCGCGGCATTCCCCGAATCACCGTTGCTCGACGTCTGAGCCGACGCAATGAACTCGGACTCACTCGAGTCGCTCGCGATGATCATCGAGGCATTCGACGAGGCCGGCGTGTCTCACATGCTGGCTGGCTCGTTCGCAAGCTCGCATCATGGTGTTCCCCGGAGTACGGCCGACATCGACCTGGTCGTCGAAGTCGACGACGCGGCGTTCGAACGGCTGCTCGACACGCTCGACACGAGCCGCTTCTACGTGCCGATTGAGACCGCTCATCGCGAGCGACGGTTGGGTGGGCAGTTCAATCTGATCGACATGCGAACCGGGTGGAAGATCGATCTGATCTTCCGCCGCGATCGTCCGTTCAGCCGTGTGGAGTTCGAGCGGCGGCACCTGGCGACGGTCGCGGGGGTTCAGACATACATTGCGAGCGCCGAAGACACGATCCTCACGAAGCTGGAGTGGGGAGCGGCATCAGCATCCGAACGTCAATGGCGCGACGTCGTCGAGATCCTGCGAGCACGTACCGGCCATCTGGACGATACGTATCTCGATCGCTGGGCTCCGGAACTCGGTGTCGAAGCCGAATTGGCTCGAGCTCGGGACGCTGCCGCCACCACATGACAGCGCGACACGTTGCGACACCTAGCGGACAGGCCGCATCGAGGTGGCGGCCACAGAGCCCATCGCCGTCGGCTGATCGCCCGATCGTTGCGTCGGACTCCGGTCGCACCTCCGAGCTGCCAAATGCGTCAGTGGAGGCGCCCGATCCATGATGTCGGGGCGGCGAGCCCCCAGGCGCGCAGATAACGGAACGCAAGGCGACGGCCGACCCAGCGGCCTGATGCCGCGACAGCGCCTACCGTGAAGGTCGCGGACGCGATACCGATGACGACCGTTCTCGGGTTGAGGTCGACGTCGGCCAGGAGGAGAGGTACTGCCCAAGACCACGCACAGAGGCCACATCCCACCAGCGCGGCGGCCATGCCGATGGCCCCTAACGCGTTGGTGAATCCGGTGGGATCCGTCGGTGGGTCATGGTGGCGGCGAATCCACGCGGCCAGCGCAGCGGCGCCGGGAATTCCGACGACCGCCCCCACCATGGCGCCGATCGGGACACTGACCATGAAGTAGAGCATCGACGCCGGTCCCAAGCAGAACAGCGCGCTCAGGGCGCCTCCGACCGTGATCCACCACCACGCAGCCAGTGCCAATCGTCGGTGTTTCGGCCAGGAGAGCCCGGCGGAGCCGATGCCGGTCGAAATCGGAGGTTCGTGTTCGGGCACGTGTGGGCGAAGATCGGGTTGCGCCGACGAATCCGGCGTCATCGATGGATCCGTAGCCATTGGCGGCGGAACCATGAGGGCGGAATGTCGAGGCCCCAGGCGCGCAGGTAGCGGACGCCAAGCCTGCGACCGACCCATCGGCCCGAGAGGGCGACGCCTCCCCCGGCTACGGTCGCGAACGCGACGACGATCGCGACGATGCTCAGGTTCCAGACCCGTCCGGATCCGAACAATTCAGCTGCGAAGAGCCACCCCCAAAGGGCGAGTGTGCAACCCGCCAGTGCGCCCACCATTCCGATTCCCTGCAGCGCGAGCATGAAATCTTCGGGGTCACTTGGCGGGTCGTGGTGGCGGTGGATCCAACCGTCGAGCACCATGGCGCCTGGAATGCCGATGACTGCGCCGGCCATGAGGCCGATGGGGATGCTGACCATGAAGTAGAGCAGCGAGAACGGCGGCAGACAAAACCATGCACTCAGGCCGCCGTCGACCGAGGTCCATCCTGCTGTGGGGACTTTCAGTCGTTCCCGGGTCGCTGGCGAAAGTCCGGTGGGGCCAGCGGCAATCGATATCGACCACCCGGGGGAGCTTGGGCGCGACGGGGGGTCCGGCGGCAGAACTGGCCATTGGAACTGAATACTCTGTGAGTGTTTATTCACAGAGTAGATGTGTACACTATTGCCGTGAGCGATGCAACCCCGGACTCCGACCAGATGACGATCGAGGAATTGGCGCACGCCTCTGCTGTCGCTTTCACCACGCTCCGCCTTTACCAACATCTGGGGTTGTTCCCGCTTTCGCTCAACAAGATCCGCGTACTGTTCTAAGACGGC
>JBIQML010000732.1:0-2449 GCA_044463405.1 Nakamurella lactea
GGGCCGCCTTCGCCGCCGTCCGACGGGTGGCCGGCTTCGCCGCAGCAGCCTTCGGAGCCGCCTTCGCGGTGGTCCGACGCGTGGCCGGCTTCGCCGCAGCAGCCTTCGGAGCCGCCTTCGCGGTGGTCCGACGGGTGGCCGGCTTCGCCGCAGCTTTCTTCGGTGCCGCCTTCGTCGCGGTCTTGCTGGATCCGGCCCTCGCGGCAGCGGTCAGTGCGCGCGCAGTGGTGATGCCGGCCGACGCCTTGGGCAGCTTCAGCTTGCCGGACACGATGTCCTTGAACGCGGTGCCCGCCCGGAACGACGGGACGTTGGTCTTCTTGACCTTCACGGCCTCGCCGGTGCGCGGGTTGCGAGCGGTGCGGGCGGCACGGGCGCGCTTCTCGAAGACACCGAAACCGGAGATCGAGACCTTCTGGCCGCGCTGCACCTCCCGCTGGACCAGGTCGATGAAGCCTTCGACGGCCGTCTGGGCCGTCTTCTTGTCACCGTCGAGCCGTTCGGCGAGCTTGTTGATCAGATCGGTTTTGTTCACGGTCCCTCCCAGGACGTTCTCCGGCCCGCTCGGGCCGACTGCAGCCACACGGTAAACGCAGATTGCCCAAATATCCAACTTGCCACGCCCGCAAGTCGGTGCCTTCTAAGGGTTCTCACCGGGCCCGCCGGGCCTCCGAGAGCCATCCGGGAGGGGGTCTCGGGGCCTGGCGGCGACACCGCCGAAGCGCCGATACCCGTTGACGCACAACGACTGTAGCACCGAGAGCGCGGCCGAAGGGACAGGGTAGGAGGGCGTGTCAGGCGCCCGGAACCGCCGGCAGGAGGGGGGATCGAGCCGACTCAAAAATTGTGATCGAATCGGCGTGGCGCAACGTGAGTGCGATGTCGTCCAGGCCCTCCAGCAGGCGCCAGCGGGTGTAGGAATCGATCTGGAAGGGTACCGATAGTGGGCCACAGGTGACCCGCTGCTCGGTCAGATCGACCGTGACGGCGGCACCGGGGTGATTTTCCAGCCATTTCAACAGCAGTTCCGCATCGTCAGCGCTCACCTGAGCCGCCAGCAGACCACCCTTGCCGGCATTCCCGCGGAAGATGTCGCCGAAACGGGGCGAGATCACCACCCGGATCCCGTAGTCCATCAATGCCCACACCGCGTGTTCCCGCGAGGATCCGGTCCCGAAGTCCGGCCCGGCCACCAGCACCGACCCGCCGGCGTAGGCCTCGTTGTTGAGCACGAAGGTGGGGTCCGACCGCCAGGCCGCGAACAGTCCGTCCTCGAAGCCGGTCCGGCTGATGCGCTTGAGGTACACGGCGGGGATGATCTGGTCGGTGTCCACATTGCTGCGACGCAGCGGGATCCCAACTCCGGTGTGGGTGGTGAATGCCTGCATGGGATGAACCTCCTGTGTGGTGCCTACGGATCGGCGTCGCGGGGGGCGGACCGGTTCAGCCCGCGGGGGCCGGGACCGGCTCGAGATCGGCCGGCGAGCTCAACGTTCCCCGCACGGCGGTGGCGGCGGCGACCACCGGCGAGACCAGGTGGGTGCGTCCGCCCTTGCCCTGCCGTCCCTCGAAGTTCCGGTTCGAGGTGGAGGCGCTGCGCTCGCCCGGGGACAGCTGATCCGGGTTCATGCCCAGGCACATCGAGCATCCGGCGCTGCGCCACTGGGCGCCGGCGGCCGTGAACACCGCGTCCAGGCCCTCGGCCTCGGCCTGCGCCTTGACGCGCATCGAGCCGGGCACCACGAGCATCCGCACCGACGGGTCCACGTGACGGCCGCGCAGAACCTGGGCAGCGGCCCGGAGATCCTTGATGCGGCCGTTGGTGCAGGACCCCAGAAACACCGTGTCCACGTGGATCTGCCGCAGCGGGGTGCCGGCCTGCAGGTCCATGTAGGCCAGCGCCTGCTCGGCGGCCAGCCGCTCGGAATCCTCGGGGATCTGTGCCGGGTCGGGCACGCTCGCGGACAGCGGTAGGCCCTGGCCGGGATTCGTGCCCCAGGTGACGAACGGCGCGAGTTCCGTGGCGTCGATCACTACCTCCGCGTCGAATTCCGCGTCGTCGTCGGTGGTCAGCGACATCCAGTGCGCCACCGCGGCATCCCAGTCCGCGCCGGACGGGGCGTGCGTCCTGCCCTGCAGGTAGTCCAGCGTCGTCCGGTCCGGGGCGATCATGCCGGCACGGGCGCCGGCCTCGATCGACATGTTGCACACCGTCATCCGCGCCTCCATGGACAGCGCGCGGATGGCCTCGCCGCGGTACTCGAGCACGTACCCCTGGCCGCCGCCGGTGCCGATCTTCGCGATCACCGCCAGGATCAGGTCCTTGGCCGTCACGCCGGCCGGCAGCGCCCCGTCGACGGTGATCGCCATGGTCTTGAACGGCTTGAGCGGCAACGTCTGGGTGGCCAGCACGTGCTCGACCTCGCTGGTGCCGATGCCGAACGCCAGC
>JBIQML010000733.1:0-2441 GCA_044463405.1 Nakamurella lactea
GCACACCGAGCCGGACGGCGGGGTCGTCTTCGCCTACCGGGTCGCCGACCCCACGGCCTACGGCGTGGTCGACTTCGACGAGACCGGCAAGGCGCGCTCCATCGAGGAGAAGCCAGCGAATCCCCGCAGCAACTACGCCGTGCCCGGCATCTACTTCTACGACAGCTCGGTCGTTCAGATCGCCCGGTCGCTGCGGCCGTCCGCGCGCGGCGAGTACGAGATCACCGACGTCAACCTGGCCTACCTGCGCGAGGGCCGGCTGCGGGTGGAGGTGCTGCCCCGCGGCAGCGCGTGGCTGGACACCGGCACCTTCGACTCGCTGACCGATGCCGCCGACTTCGTGCGCACCGTCGAGCACCGGCAGGGCCTGAAGATCGGCGTTCCGGAGGAGGTGGCCTGGCGCAAGGGTTTCCTGTCCGACGACGAGCTTCGCGTGCGGGCCGAGAAGCTCACCAAGTCCGGGTACGGAACCTACCTACTGGGCCTGCTGGAGGATGGTGGTCGACGGTGAGCCGGATCCTGGTCACCGGTGGGGCCGGATTCATCGGCTCCAACTTCGTGCGCTACACGCTTCAGGGCAGCGACGACGCCGTCACGGTACTGGACAAGCTGACCTACGCCGGCAATCTGGCATCGCTGGAAGGCCTGCCGGAGGACCGGTTCAGCTTCGTGCGGGGCGACATCGCGGACGCGGAGCTGGTCGAATCGTTGGTGCCCGAACACGACGCCGTCGTGCACTTCGCCGCCGAGTCGCACAACGACAACTCGCTGTCCGACCCGTCGCCGTTCGTGACCACCAACCTGGTCGGCACCTACACCCTGCTGGAGGCGGCCCGCCGGCACGACATCCGCTTCCACCACATCTCCACCGACGAGGTGTACGGCGATCTGGAGCTGGACGACCCCGAACGGTTCACCGAGACCACGCCCTACAACCCGTCCAGCCCCTACTCGGCCACCAAGGCGGGCAGCGACCTTCTGGTGCGTGCCTGGGTCCGCTCGTTCGGCCTGCGTGCCACGATCTCCAACTGCTCCAACAACTACGGGCCGTACCAGCACGTGGAGAAGTTCATCCCCCGGCAGATCACCAACGTGCTGCGCGGCATCCGGCCCAAGCTGTACGGCGCCGGGCGCAACGTGCGGGACTGGATCCACGTCGACGATCACTCGGCGGCGGTGACGGCGGTGCTGCAGCGCGGCCGGATCGGGGAGACCTACCTGATCGGCGCGGACGGCGAGCACAACAACAAGGACGTCGTGGAGATGATCCTGGCCGCGTTCGACCAGCCGGAGGACGCCTACGACCTGGTCAGCGACCGCCCGGGGCACGACCTGCGGTACGCCATCGACTCCACCAAGCTGCGCACCGAACTCGGCTGGCAGCCACGGTATTCCAACTTCGCGGACGGCCTGGTGGCCACCATCGACTGGTACCGCAGCAACGAGGCGTGGTGGGCTCCGCAGAAGGACGCGACCGAGGCCCGGTACGCCGAGCTGGGTCGGTGACGGTGACCAAGGACCTGGGCGTTCGATCCACCGCCATCCCCGGGCTGCTGCTGGTCGACCTTCCGGTGCACGGCGACAACAGGGGCTGGTTCAAGGAGAACTGGCAGCGCGAGAAGCTCATCGCCCTCGGGCTGCCCGACTTCGGGCCGGTGCAGAACAACATCTCCTTCAACGACACGGTCGGCACCACCCGCGGCATCCACGCCGAGCCGTGGGACAAGTACGTCTCGGTGGCCACCGGCAGGATCTTCGGCGCCTGGGTGGACCTGCGCGAGGGTCCCGGATTCGGCACCGTCGTCACCGCCGAGATCGACCCGTCCTGCGCGATCTTCGTGCCCCGCGGCGTTGGCAACGCCTACCAGACCCTGGAGCCGGACACCGCCTACACCTACCTGGTCAACGACCACTGGTCGCCGGATGCCCGGTACACCCTGCTGAACCTCGCCGATCCGACAGCCGGCATCGCCTGGCCGATCCCGCTGGACCGAGCGGAGATCTCCGACAAGGACCGGGGACATCCCATGCTGGACGGGGTGGCGCCGGTCCGGCCGCGCCGCACCCTGGTGCTCGGCGCCAACGGTCAACTCGGGCGGGCGCTGCGCACCGTGCTGCCGGACGCCGACTTCGTCGGGCGCTCCGACCTCGACCTGGAGGATGCGCGCGGTCTGGACGACTGGCACTGGCGCGACTACCAGACCGTGACCAACGCCGCGGCGTTCACCGCGGTGGACGCCGCCGAGACCGCCGACGGGCGCCGCACCGCCTGGCAGATCAACTCCTCCGCGGTGGCCCACCTGGCCCGCATCGCCACCGCGCACCGGCTGGTGCTGGTGCAGATCTCCAGCGACTACGTGTTCGACGGCACCCGGCGCGAGCACACCGAGGACGAGCCGCCCAGCCCGCTCGGCGTCTACGGGCAGAGCAAGGCCGCCGGC
>JBIQML010000734.1:0-2441 GCA_044463405.1 Nakamurella lactea
CGTCCGTGCCGTCCCGGCCGCCCTCGCCGTTGGCCTCGTTGTGCTTGCCGTTGTAGGAGACGAGGTCGGCCAGGGTGAACCCGTCGTGGGCCGTGATGAAGTTGATCGAGGCCACCGGCCGGCGCCCGGAATCCTCGTAGAGGTCGGCGGAGCCGGTGAGGCGGGCCGCGAACTCGCCCAGCGTCGCCGGTTCGCCCCGCCAGAAGTCGCGCACCGTGTCGCGGTATTTTCCGTTCCACTCGGTCCACCGCGGCGGGAAGTTGCCGACCTGGTAGCCGCCCGGGCCGACGTCCCACGGCTCGGCGATGAGCTTCACCTGGCTGACGGTCGGGTCCTGCTGCACCAGTTCGAAGAAGCTGGACAGCCGGTCGACGTCATAGAACTCCCGGGCCAGCGTGGCGGCCAGGTCGAACCGGAAACCGTCCACATGCATGTCGGTGATCCAGTAGCGCAGCGAGTCCATCAGCAGCTGTAGGGCATGCGGCGAGCGCACGTTGAGCGAGTTGCCGGTGCCGGTGTAGTCGCGGTAGTACTGCGGGTCGTCGTCCATCAGCCGGTAGTAGGCGGGGTTGTCGATGCCCCGGAACGACAGGGTGGGCCCGAGGTGGTTGCCCTCGGCGGTGTGGTTGTAGACGACGTCCAGGATCACCTCGATGTCGGCGTTGTGCAGCGCCTTGACCATCGACTTGAACTCCTGCACCTGGCCGCCCAGCGTGCCGGCCGAGGAGTACGCGTGGTGCGGGGCGAGGAAGCCGATCGTGTTGTAGCCCCAATAGTTGGTCAGGCCCCGGTCCAGCAGGTGCTGGTCGCGGATGAATTGGTGCACCGGCATCAGCTCGATCGCCGTGACACCGAGCCGGGTCAGGTGGTCCAGGATCACCGGGTGGGCCAGGCCCGCGTAGGTGCCGCGCACCTCCTCCGGCAGGTCCGGGTGGGCTGCGGTCAGCCCCTTGACGTGGGCCTCGTAGATGACGGTGTCGTGGTAGCGGGCGCGCGGCCGAGACTCGTCGCTCCAGTCGAAGTACGGGTTGATCACCACCGCCTTGGCCATGTGCGGCGCGGAATCCGTCGTCTCGACGGCGTGCGGGTCACCCGCTGCGTCGGGGTGGCCGACCGGATAGGAGAACAGCGACGGATCCCAATCCGGGTCGCCGTCGACCGCTTTCGCGTAGGGGTCGAGCAGCAGCTTCGACGGGTTGCAGCGCAGCCCCCGGGCGGGGTCGTACGGGCCGTGCACCCGGTATCCGTAGCGCTGGCCGGGCACCACCGTCGGCAGATAACAGTGCCAGACGTAGCCGTCCATCTCCGGCATCGTGATCCGGGTCTCCGCGCCGGCCGCGTCGAACAGGCACAGCTCGACCCGCTCGGCGACCTCGCTGAACAACGAGAAGTTGGTTCCGGAGCCGTCGAACGTCGCTCCCAGCGGGTATGCCTGCCCAGGCCAGATCTCCACATGCGCTCCCGTCGTCGGGTCGGCCGTCGCCGGAGACGATCGGTGCGGCTCGGTGCGGCTGCCCAGAAGTCCACCCTAGCGACCCGGGCCCTGGGCCGGCCGGGACGGCGATCGGCGGACGGGCCGCACGCGGCGTGCTACCCGACGGCCCAGCACCCGGGCCAGCCGCCCTGATCTACCCTGCAAGAGTGCCCGACCCGACCACGTACCGACCGGCACCTGGGGCCATCCCCACCGCGCCCGGCGTCTACAAGTTCCGCGACCCGGACGGCCGGGTGATCTACGTGGGCAAGGCGAAGAGTCTGCGGCAGCGGCTGAACTCGTATTTCGCCGACGTGGCCAACCTGCACCCGCGGACCGCGCAGATGGTGACGACCGCCGGCTCCGTGGAATGGACGGTGGTCGGCACCGAGGTCGAAGCCCTGCAGCTCGAGTTCACCTGGATCAACGAGTTCAACCCCCGGTTCAACGTGCAGTTCAAGGACGACAAGTCGTACCCGGAGCTGGCCGTCACCGTGGGCGAGCGCTTCCCGCGGCTGCAGGTGATGCGGGGGCCGCACAAGAAGGGCACCATCTACTTCGGGCCGTATTCGCACGCCTGGGCGATCCGGGAGACCCTGGACCTGCTGCTGCGCGTCTTCCCGGCCCGCACCTGCTCGCAGGCGGTGTTCCGCCGGGCGGAGCGGACCGGCCGGCCGTGCCTGCTCGGCTACATCGGCAAATGCTCCGCCCCGTGCGTCGGCTGGGTCTCCGAGGAACAGCACCGGGCCATCGTGGACGACTTCTGCGATTTCATGGCGGGGCAGACCCGGCCGCTGATCCGCCGGCTGGAGCGCGAGATGGCCGAGGCATCGGACGCCCTCGACTTCGAACGCGCCGCACGTCTGCGCGACGACCTCACCGCCGTGCGCAAGGCCATGGAGAAGCAGGCCGTGGTACTGCCGGACGGTACGGACGCCGACGTGGTGGGCGTTCGGGCCGACGAACT
>JBIQML010000735.1:0-2433 GCA_044463405.1 Nakamurella lactea
GGCACCGCCACGGGCGGCGCCATTTACGCCGAGTCCACCCTCACGGTCAGGAGTTCGGTCTTCGAGTCGAACTCCGTGGTCGGCGCAGACCACGGCGGCAGTACGCCTACTCCGAGGCGCCCCTGGATGCCGCCGCTCCCCGGCGCCGACGGCGGTGACGCCCTCGGTGGCGCCGTCGGTCTGGCGCCCGCGGCCGCCGCCACCGTCAGTGATTCGGTCTTCCTGACCAACTCCGCGCGCGGCGGCACCGGCAGCCCGGGCAGCATGGGTGCCGGCGGCTCGGACGCTGCGGACGGCGCGAACGGGTCTTGCGACAGCACCGCCCAGTACAAGGCCACCGGGAGCGACGGGCAATCCGGGGGCGATGGCGGCGACGGTGGCACCGGCGGCGAGGGCGGCGACGCGGTCGGCGTGATCTACGGCGGGACGTCGCTGACGATCGACCACAGTGCCTTCCTGGACAGTGTCGCGGTGGCCGGAGCGGCCGGGATCGGCGGTATCGGCGGCCTCGGCGGGGATGCTGGGGACGGCGGCAAGGGCCTGCAGTGCAGTGCCAGTTCCACCCAGACGTTCGGCGGCGCCGGGTGGACCGGCAACGGCGGCGACGGCGGCGACGGCGGCGACAACGGTATCAGCGGGGTGCCGGGGGCACAGGGCATCGCAGTGGCCACCGTCACCTCCGCCGCTGGGGCCAGGGGCAAGGACGGCCAGACCGATCCCGATCCCGACGTCGACCTCACCCTGGTCGATGTCACGGTCAGCGGCGGGTCGGCGACCGTGCCGGCGGACAACTTCGGCAACATCGACCCGCAGATCTGGCTGGACAAGCGCGCGCTCATCCTGGTCGCCCACGGTGGCAAGGGTGGGGCGGGGGGTGCCACCGAGGACCCGAACCCCGACACCGGCGGCGCTCGCACCGGCCTCCCCGGCCAGGACGGCGATTCCGGGGAGGGGAGCGGTCTGCTCAGCCGCGAGGCGGCAGTCCGGTTGGGCGAGGCCGAGGTGATCGGCGCGACAGGTGTGCAGGGCAGCGGCGCCGTGTCTGACCTCGTGGACGTCCAGATCTCCTTCTCCACGGTCGCCGACGTCACCGTCTCCGCGCCGTCGACGGCCATGATCTACCGCGGCGGCAACGCGCCGTCGTCCGGCGTCACCCTGGCGGGCACCACGGTGAAGGGGTCCATCCTGTGGCACGCAGGCTCGATGGGCGATCCCGGCACGTGCACGGCCACGGGATCGACCGAAACCGGCGGCACGACCCTCACAACCGGCGGCTACAACGTCTTCGACAAGAACGACTGCCTGAGCCCGGTAAACCATGACGTGAGCACCTCCAGCCGCCCGATCGTCGACGGCGAGTCGTACCTCGGGGCGGTGATCCGCCCGGCGAACCGGCCCGGCGACGACTACCGAATGCCGGTGCTGTTGCTGGCGAAGCCCAGCGCGGCAAGGAATCTCGCCCCGGCGCCCGTCACTGCGATCGTCTACCCGTGCGGTGCGCTCGCTACCGAACGCGGCGGAAACCTCGCCGACGACGCCCGAGGCGCCCCCCGCCCCGCCGCCGGCACAAACTGCGACGCCGGCGCGTACGAGGAGCAGGCGGCCGACACCCAGACCATCGTCACCCTCGAGATTCCCGGCGAGGGCGAGAACGCCTTGTACGTGGGCACGTCGACCACCCGCGACGTCGTGTTGCGGATGCCGAACGACCCCGGCACCGGCACGACGCTGCTGGTCACCGTGGACGGTCTGGACGACATCGACTTCCCGACGATGCCACTGGCTGACGCCAACGGGGTGGCGACCGGCGCCCGGATCGGCTTCACACGGACCACCAACGACGCGCCGGGGCACCGTGAGGGGTCGATCGATCTCACCACGTATCACCTGGCGTACCCGACCGGCGCCGCCTTCGAGGTCGCCGTACCGGCGACCAGCCCCGACGGCAACGTCACCTTCACTGCCGAGATCCTGGGCGTGCCGACCACCGACACCACCCATGCCCGGGTGTCGCTCAGTGTCGTCAACGACGGCCAGATCGCCGTCGGCCTGAGCGCGCCGGCCTCCTGGAGCCCGTGCTCGGGGTACCTGCCGATCACCTACACGGCCAACTCCGTCGGCCACTCGCCGGCGCCGGCGACGACCATCTGGCTCACCCCCGTGATCGTGCAGCCGAGCACCACCAACGGCCTGAGCACGGTGCCCCCCGACCGGACGGCGGCCTCCGATCCGCCGCTGATCTACCCGAGCGCCGGCACCGCGAACGTCGAGGGCGGCGGCCAGGTCGTCTGGCACGCCCCGGCGATCCCGATCGGCGGCGCTCCGCCGAAGCTGACGATGTACGTGCCGATCGGCGTGTACCCGGGCGGCGGCATCACATACGTGCCCGGCACGCCGCTGACGATCACCTCCCAGGTGAGGTACGCCCAGGGC
>JBIQML010000736.1:0-2427 GCA_044463405.1 Nakamurella lactea
CTGCCTACTGACCAGGCCGACCGCGCGGCGAACAGTCCCACCGGGCCGGCGCCGAAGACCGCCACCGTGCGCCCGGCCTGCACCCCGGCGAGTTCGGTGCCGTGAAAGCCGGTGGGGAAGATGTCGGACAGCATGGTGAAGTCGTTCTCGTGCTCGGTCCCCGCGGGGAGGGACAGCAGGTTGAAATCCGCCCATGGCACTCGCAGATACTCCGCCTGCCCGCCCCAGTAGGGCCCCATTTCGGGGTAGCCGTATCCGGCGCCGGGCTGTCCGGACGGGTTGGCGCGCTGGCAGGCCGACGTCCACCCGTCGTTGCAGTTGCGGCAGGTGCCGCAGGCGAGGTTGAACGGGACGGAGACCCGCTCGCCCACCCGTACCCGGTCGACGCCGGTCCCGACCTCTTCGACGATGCCCATGTTCTCGTGGCCGAGCACCATGCCGGCGTCCAGCGGCGCTCGGCCCTCGTAGGGGTGCAGGTCCGATCCGCAGATGTTCGCGGTCGTGATCTTGATGATCGCATCGTTGGGCTGCTCGATCGCGGGGTCGTCGACGGACTCCACGGCGACGTCGAACGGTCCGCGGTACACCACTGCCTTCACGTTCCCGGCTCCTTCCTGCACTGGCCTTCGCCCGGTGCGGTCGACCACCCCGGTCGACCGGCGTCTCCGGGTGCTGGTGTGGCTAGTGCTCGCTACCCGCAGGGGCGCCGTTGCCAACCACCCGCGTCATCGCTGCCCGGATCCGGGCCGGCGCGACGGCGTGGCGTGACCGACGCGCCCTGCGGGTAGGCCTGGTGAGAACGGGCAAGTCCGGCCGTCGACGGATCGATGTCGGTGCGCCGGAGACGGATCGATGTCAGGTGAGGAGCGCGAAGTATGGGACAGCGTCGGGTTGTCGTGATCACGGGGGCCAGCGGCGGGATCGGCCGGGCGGCGGCGGAGGCGTTCGGCGCTCGTGGTGACGACGTCGGCCTCCTCGCCCGCGGTCAGGTCGGCCTGGACGCGGCGGCGCAGGCGGTGCGGCAGCACGGCGCTCGCGCGGTGGTGGTGCCCACGGACGTCGCGGACTTCGCGCAGGTGCAGGCTGCCGCGCAGCAGGTGGAGGAGGACCTGGGCCCCATCGACGTATGGGTCAACGTGGCCTTCGCATCGGTCTTCGCACCGTTCGTGCAGATCGCCCCGGAGGAGTTCCGGCGCGTCACGGAGGTGTGCTACCTCGGATTCGTGCACGGGACGCGGGTGGCGCTGGACCTGATGCTGCCCCGCGACCGCGGCACCATCGTGCAGGTGGGGTCGGCGCTCGGGTATCGCTCGATCCCACTGCAGTCCGCCTACTGCGGCGCCAAGCACGCCATCAACGGATTCAGTTCGGCGGTGCGCACCGAATTGCTGCACGAGGGCAGCGGGGTGCACCTCACCGTGGTGCAGATGCCTGCGGTCAACACCCCGCAGTTCACCTGGGTGCTCTCCCGGCTTCCCCGTCACCCGCAACCCGTTCCGCCCATCTTCCAGCCGGAACTGGCGGCCGACGCGGTGCTCTACGCGGCGGACCACCCCAAGCGCAAGCAGTACTGGGTCGGAACGTCCACCGCACTGACCATCGCCGCCAACAAGATCGCCGCCCCGCTGCTGGACCGGTACCTGGCACGCACGGGCTACGACTCGCAGCAGACCGACCAGGACATCCCGATGGACCGGCCGGCCAACCTCTGGGAGCCGACAGATGGTCAGGACGGCTACGACCACGGCGCGCACGGCGTTTTCGATGACGTCTCGCACAACACGGACCCGCAGCTGTTCCTGTCCCGCCGGGTCGGCTGGATCACCGGCGCGATGGGTGCGTTGGGGATCGCGGGCGCGGCCGCCGCGGTGACGCGGTCGGCCCGGCGGTGACGGAGTCCGGCCCGGCGGTGACGGAGACTCGGGTGACGCCCGTCACCGCCCTTGCCACGGCTCGGCCAGCCCGACGGCCGCCTCCAGGAAGACCGCATGCACGAACGCCTGCGGAAGGTTGCCGCGCATCTGCCGCTGCGCCACGTCGTACTCCTCGGAGAAGAGGCCGGGCGGCCCGCAGGCGCTGCGGTTGCGTTCGAAGTAGCGGACGGCCGCCATCTCATCCCCCTGCTGGTGTTTGGCCAGCGCCATCACCAGCCCGCACAACAGGAACGCGCCCTCCGCGTCGCCCAGTGGACCCGGCCGTTGCCGGAACCGGTACAGGAAGTGGTCCTGCGCCAGTTCCGACTCGACCGCGTCCACGGTGGCGACGGTCCGCGGGTCGTCCCATGCCGGGGCCCCGCGCAGTGGCGGCAGCAGCAGCGCCGCATCCGGACGGTGATCGCCCGGCGCCCGCTGCCACCATCCGCCCGGATGCACGCACTGGGCCGAGGTGTCGGCCAGGATGCGGTCGGCCAGCGCCGTCCACTGCGTC
>JBIQML010000737.1:0-2420 GCA_044463405.1 Nakamurella lactea
GCTCGGGCAGTGCCGGCGGGTCAATGAGCCGGACG
The DNA here is from genome assembly GCA_044463405.1 of Nakamurella lactea. Classification (GTDB taxonomy): domain Bacteria; phylum Actinomycetota; class Actinomycetes; order Mycobacteriales; family Nakamurellaceae; genus Nakamurella; species Nakamurella lactea_B. The sequence continues at coordinate 36 of JBIQML010000737.1, forward strand.
CGCTCCGTAGCCAGCGTCGCGCAACTCGCCATGGGCACGGCGCACACTCGAGACGTCGCCATCCCTACGACACGTTGAAGCGGAACTCCACGACGTCACCGTCGGCCATCACGTAGTCCTTGCCCTCCATGCGGACCTTGCCGGCGGCCTTGGCGGCGGCCATGGACCCGGCGGACGTCAGGTCGTCGTAGGAGACGATCTCCGCCTTGATGAAGCCCCGCTCGAAGTCGGTGTGGATCACCCCGGCGGCCTGCGGCGCCGTCGCGCCGGTCCGGATCGTCCAGGCTCGGGACTCCTTGGGCCCCGCGGTCAGGTAGGTCTGCAGCCCCAGGGTGTGGAAGCCTGCCCGGGCCAGCGCGTGCAGGCCCGGCTCGTCCTGCCCGATGGACTCCAGCAACTCCGCGGCGGACTCCTCGTCCAGCTCGAGCAGCTCGGACTCCACCTTGGCGTCCAGGAACACCGCGTCGGCGGGAGCGACGGCCGCGGCCAGCTCGGCCCGCCGGTCCGCGTCCGTCAGTACCGACTCGTCGGCGTTGAACACGTACAGGAACGGCTTGCTCGTCATCAGCGACAGCTCGCGCAGCAGCGGCAGCTCGACCTCGGCGCGGGCGGCAAACAGGGTGCGCCCGCCGTCGAGCACCGTCACCGCCTGCTTGGCCGCCTCGGCGACCGGCGCCCGATCCCGGGCGTTGCGCGCCTCCTTCTCCAGCCGGGGTACCGCCTTCTCCAGGGTCTGCAGGTCGGCCAGGATCAGCTCGGTGTTGATGGTCTCGATGTCGGCCAGCGGGTCGATCCGGCCGTCCACGTGCACCACGTCACCGTCGACGAACACGCGCACCACCTGGCAGATGGCGTCCGCCTCGCGGATGTTGGCCAGGAACTTGTTGCCCAACCCGGCGCCCTCGCTGGCTCCCTTGACGATCCCGGCGATGTCCACGAACGACACCGTGGCCGGGACGATCTTGGCCGAGGAGAACATCTCGGCCAGCTTGTCCAGGCGGGGGTCGGGCAGCGGAACGACGCCGATGTTGGGCTCGATGGTGGCGAACGGGTAGTTGGCGGCCAGCACCTCCGCCCGGGTCAGCGCGTTGAACACGGTGGACTTGCCGACGTTGGGCAGGCCGACGATTCCCAGGGTGAGGCTCACGTCGGGCCAGTGTAGGGGCGGGTGCGGGCGAGATCACATCCGCGGCCGCGGCGACAGCCCAATTTCGTTCGCGCTCGGTGAACATCGATCTCTACGATGGACCGCGCGATCGGGAACAGACTGTCGGTGTCGTTCGTTAGCCTCACTGCGCTCGATCTTGGCTGTCCCCGGCAACGGCGCCGCGGTCGCCCGTCCCACTGCTCGACCACACCCACTCGGGAGATCGCTGATGACCGCCCCCGCCCCTGCCGCGCCCACAGCGAGCGACAAGCTCGACGCCGGTGTCCTGAAGATCGCCGGGGTGGTGGTGATCGGCGCGATCATGTCCATCCTGGACGTGACGGTGGTGTCCATCGCACTGCCGACGTTCCAGCGAGTGTTCGACGCGCAGTACTCGACCGTCGCCTGGACCATGACGGGCTACACGCTCGCACTGGCCGCGGTGATCCCCGTCACCGGGTGGGCAGCCGACCGGTTCGGGACCAAACGCCTGTACTTGCTGGCGCTGATCCTGTTCGTGGCCGGTTCCGCGGCCTGCAGCATGGCGGGATCCATCGAGGTTCTGATCACCTTCCGGGTCCTGCAGGGCCTGGGCGGCGGCATGCTGATGCCCCTGGGCATGACGATCATGACGCACGCCGCGGGCCCGCAGCGGGTCGGCCGGGTGATGGCGGTGCTGGGCGTGCCCATGCTGCTGGGGCCGATCGGTGGCCCGATCCTGGGCGGCTGGCTGATCGAGGTCGCCAGCTGGAACTGGATCTTCCTGATCAACCTGCCGATCGGCATCATCGCGTTGATCACCGCGATCATCGTGCTGCCGAAGGACGATCCGGAGCCCAGCGAATCGTTCGACTTCCTGGGCATGCTGCTGCTCTCGCCGGGGCTTGCATTGTTCCTCTACGGCGTGTCGAGCATCCCGCGCACGGGCACCGTCGCGTCGGCCGAGGTGCTGATCCCGGCGATCATCGGGCTCGTGTTCATGGCCGCCTTCGTGTGGCACGCCCTGCGCAAGAACCACCCGCTGATCGACCTTCGACTGTTCAAGCATCGGCAGCTGACCATCGCCGTGATCACGATGAGCCTTTTCGCGATCGCCTTCTTCGGCGCGATGCTGCTGTTCCCCAGCTACTTCCTGCAGGTGCGCCTGGAGAAGACGCTGCCCACCGGGTTGCTGCTGGCCCCGCAGGGCATCGGCGCCATGCTGTCCATGCCGATCGCCGGCAAGCTCACCGACAAGA
>JBIQML010000738.1:0-2417 GCA_044463405.1 Nakamurella lactea
GGACGGCGCGAGGTCGAAACCGTCGTCACCGGGTGCACCGGTGGCATGCAGCGTCAGCACCCGGCCGCCGAGCCGGTCTCGCGCCTCGAAGAGATGGACGTCGACGCCGGCCTCCGCCAGCCGGCGGGCCACGTTGAGTCCGGACAGGCCGCCGCCGATGACGGCGACGCGGGTGTCAGTCAGCAGGGTTCCTCCGGAATCGCGGTGACGTCACTGTACAGCGGCGACCACGTCGCCGGGTCGACCGGTAGCGCGCTGAAGGCGCCCGCCGGGCCCGCGCCCGCCCATCCGACCCTGGCCGGCGGTCCGCCTGCCACCCGCGGCGAGACTAGCCTGACAGGGCGAACGCTGACAGTCCCATGCCAGCAGGCGGAATCACCGTCGAGGAATCGAGGAGAGCCACCATGCGAGGTGTTGTGCTGCTCGCTCCCGGCACCGTCCGGGTCGAGGACCGCCCCGAGCCGACCATCGTCGAACCGACCGACGCGGTCATCCGACTGGCCGCCACCTGCGTCTGTGGCTCGGACCTGTGGGGCTACCGCGGCCTGGACGACATCCAGTGCCCGGCACCGATGGGGCACGAGTATGTCGGGGTCGTCGAGCAGGTCGGGGACGCCGTCACCACCATCAAGCCGGGGCAGTTCGTCGTCGGGTCGTTCTTCGCCTCCGACAACACCTGTGACATCTGCCGGGCCGGGTACCAGTCCCGGTGCGTGCAGGCGCGGTCGGTCGGCGCGATCGGCACCCAGGCACAGTACGCTCGCATCCCGCTGGCGGACGGCACCCTGGTCGCCGCTCCCGGCATGCCGGACGCCGACCTGATTCCCTCGCTGCTGGCCGCGTCCGACGTGCTCGGCACCGGCTGGTTCGCCGCCGTGGCAGCGGATGTCGCACCCGGCAAGAGCGTCGCCGTCGTCGGTGACGGGGCCGTCGGACTACTCGGCGTGCTGGCCGCCGGCCAGCTCGGTGCCACGCGGGTCATCGCCATGTCCCGGCACGCCGACCGGCAGGCACTGGCCCGCGAGTTCGGCGCCACCGACGTCGTCGCCGAACGGGGGGACGACGGCGTCGCCGCCGTCAAGGACCTCACCGACGGGCCGGGCGCGCACTCGGTGATCGAGGCGGTGGGCACCCAGGAGTCGATGATGCAGGCCATTCGCGCCACCCGCCCCGGCGGTCACGTCGGCTACGTCGGGGTGTCACACGACGTGGCGCTGCCCGGGCGGGAACTGTTCTTCTCGGCCGTGCACCTGCATGGTGGCCCCGCGCCGGTTCGGCGGTTCCTGCCGGACCTGATCGACCGCATCTGGCGCCGATCGATCGACCCGGGCAGGGTGTTCGACCTGTCCCTACCGCTGGAGCGAGCCGCCGAGGGGTACGCCGCGATGGATCAGCGCCGAGCCATCAAGGTCCTGCTGCAACCGTGAAATCGACGTGATATCGCCGTGATGTCATCGGCTTCACCGCCCCCGTCGGCGGGCCGCACACCACGGTCGCGCAGGCTCTCCGGCCGTGGTTTCATGCCCGGGTGACCAGGTACGTGATCGACGCTCCGACCTTGCTCCAGCTGGTTTCCTCCGGAAGGACCATCGACGCCGGACATCAACTGGTGGCGCCGAACTCGATCCGCTCCGAGGCACTGCAGCTGCTCCTGGACCGGGTGCGCCGCGGGGAACTGACCGACAGGGACGCGCTGGCGATGCACGAGGGCGTCACCACGCAGAAGATGCGGCTGCTCGGGGATCGCGGGTCGCGCGGTCTGGCGTGGCGGATCGCGCGCGAGAACGGCTGGCAGTCGCTGCGAGAGGCCGAGTACCTGGCGGTCGCCCGATTGCAGGCCGACGCGCTGGTGACCGTGGATCCCGCGCTGGCGGCACGCGCCCAGGGCTTCATCACGCTCGCGCCGTTCGAGGCGTTGTTCGACGCAGAGCCGTATCGCTGACCGGGCTGCAGGCATCGACGCCGAGCACCCACGGCTCGACAGCGCCGGAACGACCGGCGAGGTCAGCGCCGGCCAGGCCCGTCCGAGCCGCCGACCACACCTAGCCGCTGAAGGTATTGCAGTCCCGTGGACGGCCACTCTCGAAACCGACGGAGAGCCAGTGCACGCGCTGGGCCGACGTGCCGTGCGTGAAGGTTTCGGGCGTGATCTGCCCGGTCGTGGCGCGCTGCAGGAAGTCGTCACCGGCGGCCGCCGCCGCCCGCACGGCCTCCTGGATGTCGCCGGGTTCCAGAAGCTGCCGCTGATAGGTCGAATGCGCCCAGACACCCGCGTAGCAGTCGGCCTGCAACTCCAGGCGCACGGACAGCGAGTTCGCGATGGCCGGATAGGAATGCTGCGCGCTGGCCACCCTCCCGGTGATGCCCAGCAACGTCTGGACGTGGTGGCCAACCTCATGGGCGACGACGTATGCCTC
>JBIQML010000739.1:0-2416 GCA_044463405.1 Nakamurella lactea
CCTCGTGGCCCATCGAGATGCCGTCGGAGACCGAGATGGTGCCGAACTCCAGCGGGTAGCCACCGGCCGCGAACACACCCTGCTTGGCGGCCTTGGCCAGCCGGTCCAGCGACAGGTTGCAGGGGGTGATCTCGTTCCAACTCGAGGCGATGCCGACCTGCGGCTTGGCGAAGTCCTCGTCGCCCAGCCCGACCGCACGCAGCATGCCGCGGGACGCGGTGGCCTCGATACCGTCGGTCACCTGCCGGCTGCGCGGCTTGATGTCGACGGAGTTGGCGGCGGTGACGGGGTTCTCGGCGGTGACGGTGCTACCGGGCTGGTCTGACATACCGGAAGTGTAGGACGCGCGCCCATCGCCTGAGATGGCGCTCCCGGAATGTGGGAGGGGACTAACATCGTCTCGACCCGCGGGAGGCGCCGTGACCACCAGCCCACCGAATGTCCTGCTGATCGTGGCGGACGACTTGGGCTATTCCGACCTGGGCTGCTACGGCGGGGAGCTGGACACGCCCTACCTGGACGCGCTGGCGGCGGCCGGCATCCGGCTCGCGCAGTTCCACACCACCGCGCGCTGCAGCCCGTCCCGCGCGTCCCTGCTGACCGGGCTGCACCCGCACCAGACCGGCATCGGCGTGCTGACCAACGACGACCGGCCCCGCGGCTACCCCGGCAGCCTCAACGATCGGTGCCTCACCATGGCGGAGGTGCTGCGCGCCGAGGGCTACGTCACCGCCCTGGCCGGCAAGTGGCACCTCGCCTCCGACATGACGCACCCGAACGGATCCTGGCCCACCCGAAGGGGTTTCGACTCCTTCTTCGGCACCCTCACCGGCTGTGGCAGCTACTTCGATCCCGGCACGCTGACCCGCGGCGAGGAACCGGCCGGCGACGCGCGCACCGACCCCGGCTTCTACTACACCGACGCGATCACCGCCGAGGCCTGCGCGTCCATCCGCGACGCCGCCGCATCGGGCCGGCCGTTCTTCGAGTACGTGGCCTACACCGCGCCGCACTGGCCGCTGCACGCCCGGGACGAGGATCTCGCCGCCCAGCGGGGCCGGTTCGCCGCGGGCTGGGACGAGTTGCGGGCGGACCGGCTGCGCCGGCAACACGACATGGGTCTGATCGACGACGGCACCGCCCTGTCCGACCGGGATCCCCGGGTCCCGGCGTGGGCGAACGAGCCGCACCAGGAGTGGCAGCAGCGGCGCATGGAGGCCTACGCGGCCCAGGTGGCGCGGATGGACGCCGGTGTCGGTCGGCTGCTGCGGGCGCTGGACGAATCCGGGTGCCGGGACGACACGCTGGTGATCTTCCTGTCCGACAACGGCGCCTCCGACGAAACCCTCCCGAAGATCGACGATCAGTGCTTCCGGCGGCGCACCGACATCTTCCGGGCCACCACCCGGGACGGCCGGCCGGTGCGGCTGGGCAACGACCCGGACGTCGATCCGGGGCCCGAGGACAGCTACGCCAGCTACGGCCGGTGCTGGGCGAACCTGTCCAACACGCCGTTCCGGCTGTACAAGCGCTACACCCACCAGGGCGGCATCGCCGGCCCGCTCATCGCTTCCTGGCCGGCGGCCGGGCTGGCCGGCGGCGCGATCGTGCAGCAGCCGTTCGCGCTGGTGGACGTGCTGCCGACGGTGCTGGAGGCGACCGGGGCACGGCATCCGGCGCCGGTGCCCGGCCGGGACCCGTTGCCGCTGCAGGGCCGGTCGATGCTCCCGGCGTGGCGCGGCGAGCCGGTCGAGGATCGCCCGCTGTTCTTCGAGCACACCGGCAACGGGGCCGTCCGGTCCGGCCGGTGGAAGCTGGTGCGGGAGCACCCGCGGCCGTGGGAGCTTTACGACATGACGGCGGATCGCAGCGAGACCACGGATCTGGCGGGCGAGCATTCCGACGTGCTGGCCGAACTGTCCGCGGCCTGGCAGGACTGGGCCGACCGGTCGGGAGTGATCCCCTGGGAGGTCACGCTGCAGGTGTACGCCGATCGGGGCCTGACGCCGGAGCACGCCGTCGGCTGACGGCGGTCGTCGGGGCGTCCCGCCGGTTCAGTCGCGCTCGGACAGGAAGCGCAGCGCCGCCTCGTACCCCGCCGGACCCAGCCCCGCGATCACACCGGTGGCCACCGCGGAGATCACCGAGTGATGCCGGAACTCCTCCCGGGTGTGCACGTTGGAGATGTGCACCTCGCTCAGGTCGGCGGTGCGCTGGCTGGCCGCGTCCCGCACCGCGTTCGAGTAGTGCGACCATGCGCCCGGGTTGAGCACCACCGGGACGGACCCGTCGGCGGCCGCGTGCAGCCAGCCGATCATGGTGGCCTCGTCGTCGGTCTGCCGGACGTCCACGTCCAACCCGAGGTCCGCGCCCACCGCGATCAGCCGTTCGGCCAGTTGGGCGTAGGTGGTCGAGC
>JBIQML010000740.1:0-2405 GCA_044463405.1 Nakamurella lactea
CGACGCGGCCCGATCAGGCCGGTTGCAGCTCGCGCTCCTGGCGAGCGCCTGGCCCGGAGGTGTCCTTCCGCTCCGCGGCCGTGTCGGCGTCCCCGTCACCGCCGACCGGAGCGTCCAGGACCCGCCCGGCCGCCGTGGCGAACGCATCCCGGTCCAGGGTCCCCTCGCCGGCGGAGACCAGGATCGGCACCACCGCCTGACCGGCCACGTTGGTCATGGTCCGCATCATGTCCAGCATCGCGTCGATGCCGAGCAGCAGCGCCACGCCCTCCAGCGGCAGCCCCAGGGTGGACAGGGTCAGGGTCAGCATCACCAGCGCCCCGGTCAGGCCTGCCGTCGCCGCGGAACCCACCACGGAGCAGACCACGATCAGCAGGTACTCCTTGATGCCCAGGTGGATGCCGTAGGCGTTGGCCACGAAGATCGCGCCCAGCGCCGGGTACACCCCCGCGCAGCCGTCCATCTTGGTGGTGGCGCCCAGCGGCACCGCGAACGAGGCGTAGGCCCGGGGGACGCCCAGCCGGGTGACGACCTGCTGCGTGACCGGCATGGTGCCCACCGACGAGCGGGACACGAACGCCAACTGAAGCGCCGGCCACGCCCCGGCGAAGAAGCGCAGCGGGTTCACCCGCGCCACCAGCGACAGCAGCAGCGGGTAGACCACCAGCAGCACGATCGCGCAGCCGACGTACACGTCCACGGTGAAGGTCGCCAGCGGCGCCAGCAGGTCCCAACCATAGGAGGCCACGGACTTGCCGATCAGGCCGAGCACGCCCAGCGGGGACAGCCGGATCACCCACCACAGGGCCTTCTGCACGATGGCCAGCACCGACCGGACGACGGTGACGAGCGGCTCCGCCGGCTTGCCGAGCTTGACCGCTGCGATCCCGACCACGACGGCCAGGAACACGATCTGCAGCACCCGGCCGTTCGACGTGAACGCGTCGGTCGGGGTGCCGGGGATGATGCCGGTCAGGAAGTCCAGCCAGGAGCCGCTGTGTTCCGGGACGTAGTCCGGCAGTGGGGTCGCCGCGGCGTCGCCGGCGGTGAAGCCGTTGCCGGGCGAGGTGATGCTGCCCAGCGTGATGCCGATGGCCACCGCGATCAGGGCGGTGGCGGCGAACCACAGCAGCGTCTTGACGGCCAGCCGGGCCGCGCCGGCCACCCCCCGCAGGTTGGTGATGGACACCACCAGGGCGGTGAACACCAGCGGCGGGACGATCAGCTTGAGCAGGTCGACGAACACCGACCCGACGGTGGTCAGGGTGCCGGTGAGCCACGCGGCGTCGGTGGACCTGGCGACGAACCCCAGCACCAGCCCGAGGGCCAGGCCGAGCAGCACCTGGACGCCGAACGAGACGCGGACGAACGGATTGCGGGATCGCCGAGCAGGAGACGGCGACTCTGGTGTCGGAGAGGATGACGGTGACGGCGCCGCTGGGGCACCGGCCGCTTCGGACGGAGAGGACATGAGTGTTGACCTTCTTGGCAGAGGGGCGCGCGGGGTGCGCGCCGTGGGCGCGGACCGGTGAGGGTCGCCGCGCCCGGAACGGGTCTGGAATGGGCCGCGGATGGGCCGATGACGGTCGCGGATGGGCCGCGAATGTCTCGATGAGGCCGCATGCGCGAACGTCGCGGAAATGGTGCGGAAGTGACTGGTGGGGCCACGTTCATGCATGCTGGAGAAGTTGATCCATGCAGGGACAAGGGGCCGGGGACCGGGGACGCGCCCGCGGGTGGGCGGGACAGTGCCCCGAGCGGGCCCGCCCGGCCGGATTACGCGGAGCGGCGACAGGCCGCGCTGGACAGCCGCTGCAGGTCGATGTGCAGCCGGCGCGTGAGCAGCGCGTGAGCGTCCATGGCCGTGCCAGTGTGCCACGCTGCGTGATCGAGCGGCACACCGGTCGGTGACCCGTGGGACGGAACTGCTCCCACGGTGCCCTAGAGTTATCGCAAACCACGTCGGGTCACCGGCGTACTGACGCGTGTCGACCAGCGCCGGTCCGCACTGTGCGGCCGCGCGCTCCAGTGCGAAGGATCAGGAGCACATGCCGCACTTGCTTGCCGCGCCGCCCGGGGTTACGGCGGCCGAACTGACCGTCTCCGGCGGCGACAAGACCATCGTCATCATCGTCGGGGTGGTGGCGCTGATCGCGCTGGCCATCGCGTTCGTGCTGCGAGCCGGCGTGCTGGCCGCGGGGACGGGCACCCCGAAGATGCAGGAGATCTCCCAGGCCGTGCAGGAGGGCGGCGCCGCCTACCTGGGCCGGCAGTTCCGCACCCTGTCGATCTTCACGGTCGTGGTGTTCCTGCTGCTGCTGGCGCTGCCCGCGGACGGCTGGGGCGAGCGGATCGGCCGGTCCATCTTCTTCCTGGTCGGGGCGGCGTTCTCCGCGGCGATCGGG
>JBIQML010000741.1:0-2404 GCA_044463405.1 Nakamurella lactea
CGCGAGAGCCCGGAGCCCGGAGCCTGGCGCTGGCGGCGCTGCCCGACGACGTCCTGGACTGGGACGACGCGCAGCGCGCGCTGCCGAGCTTCGCGGGTTGGCGAACCATCCGGGACACGCTGTGGCACATCGCCGACACCGAATCTCGTTACTATCTCCCGTCCTGTGGCCTGCCGTCTTACCCCCGCCGCACCAGCCTCGCCGACGAGTTGACCGACTCTGCGGCGCACGTTCGCGACGTCCTCGAATCGATGCCGCGAGACCTGGTCGTCCGAGCCGATGATCAGGTGTGGACCTCCACCAAGCTGCTGCGACGGCTGGCGTGGCACGAGCCGGGGGAGCTTGTCGCCATCGACGGCATGCTGGAGCGTCACCGGGAGAACTCGGGGCGCTGACCTCGTTCAGCCGCATCGCCGAGGGCCGGTCGTCCACCGGAGTCATCCGACCCTCCGCCTCCCACCGCGTGGCGATCGCCAGATTGGGCGCCGAGGTGATCCCCGCCCTCGCCGCGCCGTTGTCCACCGTCACCGCCGCCGCGGCGGGCGCCGTTCATGATGCGCCGGGGTGCCGCCAGAGTGGCGCGTGCTTGGATGGCGGCATGGAATCCCACGGTGACGAGCAACGGATCGCGACGGCGAGCAGGGAGATCGCCGCTCCCGCGGAGCGGATCTTCGAGCTGATCGCCGACCCGGAGCGGCAGCCGAGCTGGGACGGAAACGACAATCTCGGACACGCGGACGCCGGTCAGCGCGTGCACGCCGTGGGCGACGTGTTCACCATGACGCTGCACAACGGCGCCGTCCGGGAGAACCACGTCACCGAGTTCGTCGAGGGCCGGCGGATCGCGTGGCGACCCTCGGAACCCGGCAAACCCCAGCCGGGTCACCTGTGGCGGTGGCAGTTGGAACCGGCCGGTGACGGTGTCACCAGGGTCACGCATACCTACGACTGGAGCGAGCTCACCGATCCGAACCGGTTCGAGCGTGCCCGCGCCACCACGCCGGAGCGGCTGCGGGCGTCGCTGGACCTGCTGGCCGGCCTGGCCGAGCAGGCCTGACGCGCCGAAGTCCCCGAATCCGGACGTCGATCGTCCGGCACCGCTGTTAGCGTCACCGGCATGGCCATCGCTCGCTATCCCAACGTGGTTCTGGACTGCCCCGACGCCGCCGCCCTCGCCGGGTTCTACGGCGCCCTGCTGGACTGGAGGGTCGAAACCTCCGACGGCTGGGCGGATGTGCGGGCCGAGTACGGCCAGTGCCTGTCCTTCCAGCAGGTGGAGAACTACAGCCCGCCGCGGTGGCCCGGCCAGGACGCCCCGCAACAGATGCACATCGACGTCATCGTCGACGACCTGGACGCCGGCGAGGCGGCGGTGCTGCAACTCGGGGCGACCAAGCACGAGCACCGGCCGGGCACCTCGTTCCGGGTGTTCCTGGACCCGGCGGGGCATCCGTTCTGCCTGTGCCAGGACTGATCGGCGACCGCCGATCCGGGGTGCGTGGCCGTTGTCACGGCTCGGGCGTGTTCGTCACCAGGATCAGCGAACCGTCGTAGAACGGGGTGCTGCGCAGTCCGCCGTGTGCGGCGTCCCAGCGGCCGGACTCCAGCGCGCGGCGAAGGGCGTCGGTGTACTCGCCGTCCTGGCCCGGCGTCACGAAGCTCCACGCCGAGTAGGACCGCCGCGCGGCCGGATCCAGCAGCATCTCGGGGCGACCGAAGTAGGCCTCGTTGAACCCGTCGGTGCAGTCCAGCGGGATCGGGATCGTGGTGACGGTGGTGGGCCCGCCGAGCGCCTGGGCGATCTCGGACGGCGCCGGGTAGCGCCTTGCCTCGGCGGCCAGCACCTCCGGCGCGTAGTCGGCCAGCCAGAACCGCGTCACCAGCGCGGGATCGCAGGTCAGGATGACGACCGGCCCGGCGCTCACCCGGCGCATCTCGGACAGTCCGGCGCGCGTGTCGGACCACTGGTGGACGCTGGGCGGTAGCTGGCGGGGGCGTTGCGCGCGCATGGTGGCCGACGGTTCGACGGCGGTGACGATGCGGTCGGTGGGCTCGTAACCGCCGGCTCCTGCCCCCACGTTCAGCACGGTCCGCGCCGGTCCGAGCGCCTGCCGGATCCGGCGGCCGATGCGCGGGTCGGGCCTGCGGTACCGGGCGTACTGCCCGCCGATCCGCCCGTAGTCGGCGTCGCCGGCGCTGCCGTCGGCCCGTCGCCCGCTCACCCGGGCCACCCGTCGCCGCCCCGCCCGTGGCTGGGGTCGCTCCACAATCCGATCACCTCCGCGAACTGAGCCGTAACGGCGGCCAGCACGCCGTCACCCGCCAGGTCGGCCCGCAGTTGCCGCCGGGTGGCGACCGCCTCGCCGCGCGCCCAGGCCAGCAGGCGCGCCAGATCGCCCGCCAT
>JBIQML010000742.1:0-2403 GCA_044463405.1 Nakamurella lactea
GCCGTCAGCGTGGCCATGGTGTCCACGACGCTCGGTGCCGTCGCCGGCCCCAACCTCATCGACCCGCTCGGCTCGCTGGCCACCGGCCTGGGCATCCCGGCGCTGGCCGGCCCGTTCCTGCTGGCTGCCGTCGCCTACACGCTGGCCGGCACCATGCTGTTCGTGCTGCTGCGACCGGACCCACTGCTGCTCGCCCAACGCTGGCAGCAGACGGCGACGCCGCATGACGGGCAGCCGCCGGCCGCGGTGCCGAAACCCGGCCCGGGTGCGTTCGCCGGCGCCGCCGTCATGGTGCTCACCCAAATCGCCATGGTCGCGATCATGACGATGACCCCGGTGCACATGCGCGCGCACCAGTTGCCGCTCGGCGCGGTGGGCCTGGTGATCGGCCTGCACATCGCCGCGATGTACCTGCCGTCGCCGATCACCGGCTACCTGGTGGACAGATTCGGCCGGATCCCGCTGGCGGTCGCCTCCGGCCTCACCCTGCTGGCGTCGGGCGTCGTCGCGGCGGTCGCGCCCGGCGACTCCCTCGGCCTCATCGTGCTGGCTTTGATGCTGCTCGGCCTGGGCTGGAACCTCGGTCTCATCGCCGGCACCGCGCTGGTGGTGGACGCCACCGTGCCGGAGAACCGTGCCCGCACCCAGGGCAGCATCGACGTGCTGATCGCGTTGGCCGGGGCGGGCGGCGGCGCGGTGTCCGGCGTGATGATGTCGGCGACCAGCTTCGCCGGCCTCTCGCTGGCCAGCGGCCTTCTCGCCCTGCTGCTGATCCCCGCGTTGCTGCGCACCCGCCGGGCCCGTGCGCCGCAACCCGAGTATGACGCCGCCCCGGGGTGAGCCACCGTCCAGCGGCCCGGTCGCGGGCGTGAGAGAGTAAAGGGTGTCCCGTCGCGTTCTGATTTGTTCTGTGCGGCCCTGAGGCGGTGCGGTGACTTCGACTCAACTGCGAGCGTTCGCCGCCGTGGTCCGGCTCGGCTCGGTCAAGCAGGCAGCCGTCGAACTCGGCGTGAGCGAATCGGCGGTCTCCCTACATATCCGGTCACTGCGCAACGAACTCGGGGATCAGCTGTTCACCCGTACCGGCTCGGGACTGGCATTCACCCCCGGCGGTCTGCGCCTGGCGAGCCGCGCCGCGGAACTGGTCGGGCTCACCGACCGCACGATCCGCGAGGTCAGCCAGGCCGGCCAGGGCCGCCGACTGCTGCGACTGGCGACCTCCACGCTGTTCGCCGAGCATGCGGCGCCGGGACTGATCGAGCTGTTCGCCAGCCGCGCCAACGACCTGACCGTGGAAATGAGCGTGCACCGCGCGACCACGTTCGACGAGCTGCTGCGGGAGCGCGTGGTGGACGCCGCGATCGGCCCTTTCGTGGACAAGCAGGACGAGGCGATCCGGACCCTGCCGTTCCTCAAGTACCGGGTCGTGCCGGTCGTCGCCGCCCACCACCCGCTGGCCGGGCGGAGCGTCGATGCCGCCGAACTGCGGCAACAGACCTGGCTGCTCGGCCCGTCGGCCACCGGGCGGCTCGGGATCGTCCCGGGGCTGGTGCGCCGGATCGGGGTCCCGGAGTCGCGCCAGCAGATCTTCCAGAGCCAGGAGGCCGCGGTCGCCCAGGCCAAACGGGGGCAGGGCGTGGCGCTGGTCGTGGCGTTCGCGGCCGCCGCCGATATCGAGTCGGGCGACCTGGTCCGCATCCCCGGCGACACCATCGAGGCGGTGGGCAGTTGGGGTATCCGGACCTTGACGGGCAGCGCCGCCCCGGCGCCGGCGGCGGAGCTGGCCCGGTTCGTGGTGACCCCGCGGGCGATTCAGGCGATGCTTCGCGGCAGTGGCGTCACCGTGGGCCGGTTCCGGCCCGCCATCCACATTACCCTGTGGAGTTGATCCACGCGAGACCCGTTGCGGCGCTGAAGATTTCATCCCCACTGGGGTGCGCGGTGGAATCCGTCGTCTCGCGGCACACGACGGCGACCGCGCGCATCAGATCGGCCATGGTCGCGCCGGCGAGCAGCCGGTCGCAGTAGGGCAGGGCGGCGGCCATTCCGGCCACGGTGGGCTGGAATTCCGGCGCGGAGGCGCGCGGGTTGATCCACAGCACCCGGTGGGCGCGCCGCCGCAGCCGTTGCATGGCGCGGGCCAGCAGGTCCGCATCGTCCGCGTCCCAGCCGTCGGATCCGATCAGCACGATCGCGCCGCGCACCAGGTCCCGGTAGCGGCCGGAGAGCAGGGCGGCGAGATTGCTGCCGATGCGGGTGCCGCCGAAGCGGTCGGCCACCGCGGCGGTGGCGGCCGCGACGGCGTCGGTCGGGGACCGGCGGGACAGCGCCCCGGTGAGCCGCGTGAGTCCGGTCGCGAAGGCGAAGACCTCCGCGTCGGTGGTGCGCACCAGGGCCCGCATC
>JBIQML010000743.1:0-2399 GCA_044463405.1 Nakamurella lactea
GCTCGCGAGATCCTCCACGACACCCATCAGGAAGGTGATCTCGTCACCGTCCCGCCGGACCAGGTTCTCGGCCGAGCAGACGAAGGCGGTCACGTGGGTGATGCCGAGACCACGGCACCAGCCCAGCAGGTCCTGCAGGTGCTCGGCGCCGTGCCTGTGCCCCAAGCCGGCACTGGCCAGGCCGTTCGCGCGTGCCCATCTCCGGTTGCCGTCCATGATGATCCCGACGTGGTCGGGCAGCGTCCCGCCGGTGACCTGGCGGCGGAGCCATCGCGCGTAGAGGCGGTGGACGGCGTCTCCCCCCACCAGCGTCCGCGACCGGTCGAATCCGGGTAGCCGCATCTGTCCCCTTCCTTCCGCGCACCTTGAAACCTAGCCGTTCTATGCCTAGCATACATAGGCATGTTGACCATGCGACTGAGGGGCAACCTCGACCTGATGCTGATGGGCGTGCTCCGCCATGGCCCGGCGCACGGCTACGGGATCATCGCGGCGTTGCGGGACCGCAGCAACGGCGAGCTCGACTTCGCCGAGGGCACCATCTATCCGGCGCTGCACCGGCTGGAGCGGGCCGGCCTGATCGCGAGCTCCGTGCAGATCACCCAGGGTCGCCGGAGGCGGATGTACACGCTGACCGCACCCGGCCGGCAGGCGTTCGCGACGCAGCGCGGGCAATGGCAGGGCGTGGTGGCGACCATGCAGGCGGTGCTCGCGTGAGTGCCACGCCGATCGAGGACTACCTGGACGAGCTGCTGCGCCGCACGCACGCGGACCCCCGGACCACCCGCCGGTTGCTGGACGAGGCCCAGGACCACCTGCTGACGGTCGCCGAGGAGCTCGAGTCGACAGGCCTGGAGCGCGTCGAGGCGGAGCGGGAGGCGGTGCGGCGCTGCGGCCCCGTGGCAGGCGTGGTGCGCGGTTCCTGGCGGCGGTCCGTCGGCACGATGGTCCTGGAAGCCCTGCGCGGCGCGATCCTGCTCGGCGGCTGGGGGCTGGTCGCCGTCGGGGTGAGCGGGGTGGTCGCCTCCGTGATGAATGTGCTGGCCGGATACGAGTTCGTCGGCGGCGCGACCGTGCTGGGTACCGGCGGTCATGGCGTCGCCGAGGCGGCGCAGGACGCGGTGTCGTTGCGCCTGCTGGCCGGCGCGGTCGGCGTGGTCATGATCGCGGGATACGCCGTGCTGCGCCGACGTGCCGCGTCCACCGTCGTGCTGCCCACGGGCCTGATCGACGCACTCGGCGCGGCCGCATTCGGCGCCGCGACCGTGGTCCTGGTCGGGGCGTGCGTCGCCCAGGCGTCAACCGGGTTCGGCGGGCACGGCGTCGGCTTCTTCGCCAGCGGCGCGATCGTCTCGCTGGCCGGCGCAGCCGCGTTCTGTGCCCGCGCCACCCAGGCCCTGATCCCGCGGCACTGACCGCGGCGTCAGAAGTAGTCCAGGATGGCGGGCTGCGGTCCAGCGAACGCCGCCGCGAGGAAATCATCGCCCCTCGCCGAGCCGCCCGACAGCAGGCCGGCGCGGCGCAGCGTGCCCGGGGACACTCCCCAGGCGCAGAGCACGGTGTACGGCGCCGAGTTGGACGCTCTGGCCGGTGGCCGCCTGCCGAGCACCGGAAGCCGGGATCTCGTGCGCGGCGTGCTCGGGCGCTTCCTGGCGGCCGGTGCCGACCACGGCACGTTGCGCGGCGACGTGTCGGCCGAGGATGTGGCCGTCGCCCTGGTCGGGGTATTCCGGGCCAGCGGTATGGACGCGCCGCACGCGCAGGTCGATCGGCTTCTCGACCTGCTGCTCGCGGGGTTGCGACCCGCCGGGTGATGCCGGTGGCTCGACGCACCAGGCGCGCGCTACCGGAGCTTGGCGGCGCGCCGGCGCGCGGCGGCCATGGTCTTGCGCGCTGCGGTACGGGACTGCTCGTCGTCCACCGGCACGCTGCCGTTGACTGCCATCGGCAGCGCCGCCACCTCACCATTGGCGGCCGAGCGGCGCGTCGCCGCCTTCCCGTTGGTCGATGCCTCCGACTTGGACTTCCCGGCAGCGGGCTTTCCCGTTGTCGGCTTCCTCGCCGCCGCCCGACCTGTCGCAGATTTCCCGGTGCCGGACTTTCCCGTCGTCGTCTTCCTTCCGGCCGTGTTGCCGGTCGCCGCCTTGCGCGCCACCGACTTTCGCGCCGATGCCACCGCCTTGGTGGTGGGCACCTCCCGGCCCGGCAGGTGGCCCCGCCCGGCCAGGATCGGCGCCAGGAACTGCCCGGTGTAGGAATTCGGGTCGGCGGCGACCTCCTCGGGCGTGCCTGACGCGACCACCTCGCCGCCGCCGGAGCCGCCCTCCGGACCCATGTCGATGACGTAGTCGGCGGACTTGATCACGTCCAGGTTGTGCTCGATGACGATGACGGTGTTG
>JBIQML010000744.1:0-2391 GCA_044463405.1 Nakamurella lactea
GGCGCCGTTGGGCCCGGACCCGACGATCACGAAGTCCGCCCTGGCGTGGCCCTCGGCGACGATGGCGGCGGGGATGTCCGCGGCGACATCGTTCTCGGTGCGGCCGGGCCAAAGCCACTCCCCGATCCGGCGCTGCACCCGGTCGATGGCCTCGCCGACCTCCCGCAGCGCGGCCACCTCGGCGGGGTCCTTGCGCATCCGCAGTTCGGCGATGGCCTCGCCCGCCAGGGTCAGTTCGGAGCCGGGAACCGCGGCCCGCATGCCCAGCGCGTGCACGGCGGGCATGTGGTAGTCCACGCTGAGCACCCGCGCGCCGGCCGGCAGCAGGTCGGCCAGCGCGGCGTACGGGTCCTGCCCGTCGGTCCAGGTGCTGATCGACAGCCCGAGTTCCTCCGCGGTGGTGCCCTCCCAGCCGGGCCGCTCCAGCGTCGGAACCAGCAGCCGTGCCGGCCCGTCCACCGGAACCAGCAGGCAGGTCAGCCGCTCGTGCGAGGGTACGGCGTGGCCCAGCAGGTACAGCATGTCCGGGCCCGGGCTGACTAGGATGGCGTCGGCGCCACTGGTGGCCGCCTGGCCGGCCAGTCGGGTGAGGCGCTCGCGGAGGGCTGCCGGGGATGCGGCGGAGGTCAGGGCGATGGGCACGCCGCTAGGGTATCCGGCCGCCGACGCCGGATGCTCGCGGCTTGTGTGCCCCAGCTGGCGGTATCGCGCCACCTGGGGCACACAAGCGCGGGGAAGCTGCGGCGGGCGCGACCTGTCGGCATCGGCGCCGTCGCCGGCGGCAGGTAGCGTCACCGACCATGCTGCAGCTCTACGACCTGGCGGGGATCTACTTTCGGGCCTTCTACGCCGTGCCGTCCTCGATGACGGGCCCCGACGGCGCCCCGGTGAACGCGATCCGGGGTTCGCTGGACATCCTGGCCCGGGTCGTTGCGGACGGTACCCCGACCCGCGGCGTGGCCTGCCTGGACGTCGACTGGCGGCCCGCCTGGCGGGTGGAGCTCGTCCCGTCCTACAAGGCGCACCGGGTGGCGGTGCCGGAGGGCACGGTCAGCGACACCGGTGACCCGTTGGGCGCCGTGTTGGGATCGGCGGTCGGCGCCGACGAGGGCGACCTCGCCGAGGCGGTCCCGGACGAGCTGTCCCCGCAGGTGCCGGTGCTGCTCGACGTGCTGCGCGCGATCGGGATCCCGCTGGCCGGGGGGCACGGCTGCGAGGCCGACGACGTGATCGGCACCTTGGTCGCGCGGGAGTCGACGGACCCGGTCGAGGTGGTCTCCGGCGACCGGGATCTGTTCCAGCTGGTGCGCACCTCGCCGACCCCCGTCACCGTCCGGTACATCGGCGCCGGGATGAGCAAGGTGCAGCTCATGGACGACGCGGCGCTGCGGGACCGGTACGGCGTGGACGGTGCCGGCTACGCCGCGATGGCGACGCTGCGCGGCGACCCGTCCGACGGGCTGCCCGGGGTCGCGGGCGTCGGCGAGAAGACCGCCGCGGACCTGATCGGCCGGTTCGGGTCGGTGGCCGCGCTGCTGGAGGCGGCGGGCGACCCCACCTCGGACCTGACGCCCGGGGTGCGCCGCAAGCTCACCGCCGCGGCCGACTACCTGCCGGCCGCGGTGCAGGTGGTCGCGGTTCGCATGGATGCGGACCTGCGGACCGAGCCGGCGGACGGTGACGTGCTTCCCCGCGAACCGGTGGACCCGGACGGGTTGGACGCGCTCACCCGGCGGCACGGTCTGGGCGGCTCGGTGGATCGCCTGGTCGCCGCGCTCGCGCAGCGCTGATCCCAGCGGCGAGGCGCGGCCGGGATCAGGACCCTCGGATCAGTGCGGCGCGCCGACCGCGTAGGTGCCGTTGTCGTCGGTGACGGTCACCGTGACGGTCTTGTCCGCCCCACCCTGGGTCAGGGTGCAGTCGAACGTGGCGCCCTTCTCCACCTTGGCCTTGCCGGCGTCCGGGCACTTGACGTCGCTGATGTCGCTGAGCCCGTATCCGGCCGGATCCCCGGAGCGCGGGTTGGTCAGGATGGTGGTGACGCCCTGCTCCACTGCGGCCTGGTCGAAGACCTTGCTGACCAGCACGCCGGGCTTCCAGAACAGCACGACCGCGGCCACCGCGATGACGATCACCGCCACCACGATGGCGATGATCGCGCCCGTGTTGGCCTTCTTGCCGCCGCTCGCCGCGGGCGCCGGCTGCCCGAACGCGGGCTGCTGCCCGTAACCCTGCTGCTGGGCGTAGGCCTGCTGGCCGTAGGCGGGCTGACCGTACGCCGGCTGCTGGCCGTATGGCTGTTGCTGCTGTTGGCCGTAACCCTGCTGCTCGTACCCGGGCTGTCCGTACGCCTGCTGCAATTGTCTACCGACGAGCAAATTGAACTTCTGA
>JBIQML010000745.1:0-2390 GCA_044463405.1 Nakamurella lactea
ACCAGCCCCCACCGCCGCAGCGGACCCGCCGCACCCACCACGGCCCGACCCGTCGGCGAGAGCATCGATATCCCGGCCAGCTCCAGCGCGAGGGCGACCGTGGCGGGCCGCGGCCCGTCGGCCCCCACGAGCAGCCCGTAGGCCAGTGCGATGTTCGGGTCGATGTCCGCGGCCGCCGCGACCAGCAGCACACCGCACGCGTCGGAGTCCAGCTCGAACACGGCGGTGATCGCGTCGAGATCCTCAGCGATCGCCCGCGCGGGCACCGAGTCCTGGGCCCACTCGTCGAGTACCGACGTCACCGCCTGCCAGGCGGCGCCCGCGGCGATGCCCCGACGCTCGGCGGCCGCGGACATCGCGCCGACGAGCGCCTCCAGCGGTGTCCGATCCGGCACGGAACCTCCTCATCCGCTACTGATCATTGCCTGAACGACGCGCGACTGTAGCCTATGGACTACTCCGTGCATATGTAACAGAATGTCAGGTTGCCGGAGCAATCGACCAGGGAGCGTGCGTCATGATCATTCCCGTGATCGACGCCGGTCTGGAGTCGATGCTCCGGGCGGAGCTTCCACTTCCCGCCACCGTGGGCGACGTCTCGTTCGATCCGCCGTCGGGAACGTGGTCCGCGCAGCTCTCGCGCATCACGGTGAACCTGTTCCTGTTCGGAGTCGGCCGCTCGCCGCAGCCGCCGCGCCCGGCCGCCGATCGGGTGGTGGACGGTGTGCGTCAGCGCCGCCCGCAGATTCCCATGATCGAACTGCACTACCTGGTGTCGGCGTGGGCGGGCACGGTGCGCGACGAGCACCAGCTCACCGGGGAGCTGCTCAGCCGTTTTATCGAACACCAGACGCTGCCGGCAGACCACGTGACGACCACCCTGGTGAGCCCGATCCAGCTGGCCATCGCCCCCCACGACAACAACAAGGCGAAGGACGTCTGGTCGACGGTGGGCGGCACGATCAAGCCGTCATTCGAGCTGGTCGTGACGACTGCGATCGACGCGCTGCCGTACGAGGATCTGCCGCCTGCCGTGGAGCGGATCGAGGGCCTGGTGGCGCCCCACAGCGGCGCGAGACCGGTGTCCAGTGCGGGTTAGCTCACCGACGGCACAGCTGGCGATCGCACCGGGCGAGCGGAGCGAGCTCACGGTCGACGTCGTCAACACCGGCAGCGTGATCGATGGGATCACCGCGCGCATCATCGGACTGCCGGAGCGGGCGGTGACGGCGCGCCCCGCACTGCTGCCGCTGTTCCCGGACGCCGCGGGGCAGATCCGGCTGATGATCGACCTGCCGTCGACGTTCCCGGCCGGGGACCATCCGATGACGGTGGAAGTGGCCTCACGCCAGCCGGACACCCCGCCCGAGTATGTGAACGTCGAGGTGTCCGTGCCGCGTGCGCCGGCCGTCGAACTGGTCAGCCGCCCGGAGCGGGTGCGGGCGCGGCGCACCGGCCGGTTCATCGTTACGGTCAGCAACCGCGGCAACGCACACCTGGACGTGCAGCTCTCGGCCACCGATCCACAGAAGAACTGCGCGATCTCCGTGGTGCCGCAGGCGATCACGTTGCCGCCCGGTGAGAGCGCCGAAGCAGTGGTGACGGTGCGCGGCCGGCGCATCTGGATGGGCACCGAGCAGGACAGACCGCTGGTCGCGCAGGCCACGGCACGGGCCGTCACGCCGGGTTCCGTATCGACCTCGGATGACGCAGTCGCCGGCGACGCCGATCCGGGCGTCGATGCCCCGACGGAACCGCTCGAGAGCCACACGCCCATCACCTTCCGGCAGCGCCCGTACCTCACCCGGGGGGTGCTCACGGCGCTGATCCTGGTCGCGATCATCGCGCTGTGGGCGGCGGTGTTCCTGTTCGGCCTGAACAAGGTGTTCGCCGGCGACCCGTTGACGAAGTCGGCGCCCGCGTCGTTCTTCGCCGCCACCCAGCAGAGCCAGGCGCAGGGCGCCGCCGGCGCGACGTCCGGCGGAGCGGGATCCGGTGCCACCGCGGGCAACGGCGGAGCCGACAGTCCTGACGGCGCAACGGGTTCCGGCGGCACCGCACCAGCCGGCTCCGCATCCGGCGCGGCCGCCCCGGCCGGCGCCCTGGCCAAGTCCGGGACGCTGCCCGCCGGGGTCGGCGGCGCCATCGGCGGCACCGTCACCGCGGCGTCCAGCGGGGAGCCGGTCGCGCGCATCCTGGTCACCGCGCTGCGCGTCAAGGCGGACGGCAGCACGGTGCAGGCGGCCTCGGCCGCCACCCAGGCGGACGGCACCTACCAGGTGGCGGGCCTGTTCCCGGGACCGTACATCCTGCGCTTCGACGCCCCGGGATTCCGCACCACCTACTATCCGACCGCGCCCTCCGAGGCCGAGGCGAAGCAGCTGGCCGCC
>JBIQML010000746.1:0-2374 GCA_044463405.1 Nakamurella lactea
GGGGGCTCCGGCAACGGCGAGCAGATCGCCGCCAACAAGGTCGCCGGGGTACGGGCCGCGCTGGCCTGGAACGAGGACACCGCTCGGCTGGCCCGCGAGCACAACGACGCCAACGTGGTGGCCATCGGCGCGCGGATGCACGACGAACTGACGGCCGCCATGCTGGTCGAGTTGTTCTTGACGACCGGCTTCTCCGGAGCCGAACGGCACGCCCGGCGGATCGCCGAGCTCGCCGCCTACGAGGCGGATCCGTCGGCCCCCGACCTGCCGTCCTGACGGCGACCCTGATCCGACCGGCCGCCGCGGCCACGCCGCGTCCCGCCGCGCCCCGACCGGCGCGTGGCCTTGAGCGGTGTCGGTGGCACGTAGTTGCGCCGGATCAGCACCAGGCTCTCCTCGGCGGCGGCCAGGTCCTCGGCGGTCGGGATCGCCACCTCCCTGGCCCGCATCGCCACGGTGGGGGACAGCTGCGTCGGGCGGCTGGACACCAGCGATCGCAGACCGCGCTCGGCGGCGGAATCGCCGCGCGAGCGCCGCGGCTTGCCGCCGGATCGTTCGGGCGGCGGTGACGGGGCCGTCGGGGGCACCACCGATGCCGCCGACCCGGGCGTGACGGCGGGCGCGTCCGCCGGGCTGCCCGCGTGATGGTCGGGATGCTCCGGCCGCTCCCGGTCCGCCGGGCGATCCGCCCGCCCGGGCCGCTGTGACGGGTCGGGCGGGCCCTCGGTGGCGGGGCCGGTCGCGGGGTCCGGCGGTCCCGCCGCCCGCCGCGCGGATCGTCTGGTGCGCCGGACCGACCGCCGGGCCGGCCGTGGGTCGGTCACGCCGGGGCGGGCTGGCCGATGCCGGCCAGCAGGTCGGTGAACCAGGGTGCGGAGGTGTCGAACGGCTTGCCGCCGGCGATCCGGTCGAACTCGATGGCCCGCAGCACGTCGCCGCGCTCGATGTCGTGCCCGATGACGCCCGGTTCGCCGCGCAGCGCGCAATCCACCGCCAGATCCGTCATCGACTGGATCAGCCGCAGGTCCTCGGCGTTGGCGGCCGCCGACCTCGAGAAGTAGCCGGACTTCTGCACCATGACCTTCTCCGCGCCCAGCCGCTGCGCGAACTGCTCGCCGAACCATGCGCCGGGGTTGACCTCGTTCAGCCGCACGTGCCCGAACGCGTCGCGCGCCACCTGCTCGCCGGACGCCTCCAGCTGGGCGACGATCTCGCTCGTCCCGGCACCCTCGGACAGGAAGATCGTCGCGTTCCCGATGGTGTCCATCACCTCGCGCAGCCGGTCCGCCTCGGCGGCGATGTCGATGGCCATCTCCGGCACGTACACCGCGTGCACGTCCCAGGCCTGGCGGGTCAGGCCGATCTCCGGCAGCCACTGCCGGGTGTCCAGCCAGTCGCGGTAAGCCTGCGCGGTGGCGGCGGTCAGCCAGCCGCAGCCGCGACCCATCACCTCGTGCACGATCAGCATCCGGGCGCCCGAGTTGTGCTCGGCGAGGATGTTGCGGGCGAACAGCGCCCCCTGCTCGGCGGCGGTCCATGCTCCCAGGGTCTGTCGGATGGGGGTCACGTCGTTGTCGATCGTCTTCGGCAGGCCGACGACCGTCAACGGATGCCCCTGCTCGCCCAGGAAGGCCGCCAGGTCCGCGGCCGTGGTGTTGGTGTCGTCACCGCCGATGGTGTGCAGCACGTCCACCCCGTCGGCGGTCAACCGGTCGGCGGCGACCTGCAGCGGATCCTGGCCCTCGGTGATCAGGCCACGCTTGACCAGGTCGGCCGTGTTGGTCAGCTTGACCCGGGAGTTGCCGATGGGGGAGCCGCCGTAGGAGTGCAGCAGGCCGGCCTTCGCCCGGATCTCAGGTGTGATCCGCAGGCTGTCGCCGGCCAGCAGCCCCTGGTAGCCGTGCCGGTAGGCGATGATCTCGACGTCCGGGGCCAGGTCGGTGTATCGCTGGATCAGACCGCCGATCGCCGACGACAGGCAGGGCGCGAACCCTCCGGCGGTGAGCAGGGCGACGGTGCGGACGGCCATGGGTTCTTCCTACCAGTGCTATCGGAGGCGGTTCGTCGGGGCTATCGGGCGCGGAGCGTCAGACGGTGACGGGACGGTAACGGCGGGGCTCCCGGGTGGGAGCCCCGCCGTGGGTGGCACTGCTGCCGGTTCCTGCCGAGCGGCCGACGAGAATCGAACTCGCGTCATCAGTTTGGAAGACTGAGGCTCTACCATTGAGCTACGGCCGCCTTTGTGCCCCGGCGTCGGGGCACGGTCGCCATCCTAACGGGCGGTAGGCTGTGCACGCGCCACGGTCCCCGTGCGCGCCGCGGGGTGTAGCGCAGCTTGGTAGCGCGCCTGCTTTGGGAGCAGGATGTCGCAGGT
>JBIQML010000747.1:0-2365 GCA_044463405.1 Nakamurella lactea
GCGCCGACGAGCTGTTCGGCGGCTACAACATCTACCGGGAGGCCTCCAGCCTGCGGGCCCTGACGGGGCTGCCGTCACCACTGCGGCGAGGCCTGGCGGCGGTGGGCCGCGCGCTGCCGGACGGGGTGCGCGGCAAGGACATGCTGCGGCGCGGCGCGCTGGACATCGAGCAGCGCTACTACGGCAACGCGCGCATCTTCCGGGAGGAGCAGCTGGCGGGGCTGCTGCGCGGGTACTCGGCCGGTCGCTCGTTCCGGGATGTCACCGACCCGCTGTATGCACGGTCCGACGGCTGGGACCCGGTGGCCCGCATGCAGCATGTCGACCTTCACACCTGGCTGCGCGGCGACATCCTGGTCAAGGCGGACAAGATGACCATGGCCAACTCGCTGGAGCTGCGGGTGCCGTTCCTCGACCCCGAGGTGTTCGCCGTGGCGCGCACCATCCCGGCCGGCGAGAAGGTCACCAGGCAGACCACCAAGCTGGCGCTGCGGCGGGCGCTGGAGCGGATCGTGCCCGCGCACGTTCTGCACCGGCGCAAGCTCGGATTCCCGGTGCCGATCCGGCACTACCTGGCGGGCGGCTCCTACGAGTGGGCGCGGCAGATCGTGCTGGACGCCCAGGTCGACGAGTACCTGGACTCCGCGGCCGTGCTGCGACTGCTGGACGAGCACCGTTGCGGCGCGGCTGATCACTCGCGCCGGATCTGGACGATCCTGGTGTTCCTGCTCTGGCACGGGATCTTCGTCACCGGCGCCATCACGCCCCGGGTGCCGGAGCCCTCCTACCCGGTCCGGCTCTGATCGCCGGCCGCGGACCGCGCGCTACCAGCCCAGCGCACCCGCGATCTCGGTCGCGGCCTCGAGCCCGTAGCAGTCGGCCAGCCGCTGCTGCGCGTCCGCCGGCTCCAGGGTGTACTCCTGGGTCCCGGTGGTCTCCAGCACCAGGGTGGCCATCAGCGAGCCCAGTTCCGCGCAGCGCCGCATCGGCAGCTGCACCGCCCTGCCGGCCAGGAACCCACCGCGGAACGCGTCCCCTACCCCCGTCGGGTCGACCTTGGCCCGCTCCGGCAGGGCCTTCACGCTGACTGTTTCCCCGCCCGCGGAGCTGATCTCCACCCCGTTCGGGCCGTGCGTGGTGATCCGGTGGCCGACCTGCCCCAGGATCTCCTCGTCGGACCAGCCAGTCTTGGACTTCAGCAGGCCCAGCTCGTAGTCGTTGGAGAACAGCAGCTCGGCGCCGCGCACCAGCTCGCGGGCCTGCTGCCCGTCCAGGCGGGCCAGCTGCTGGGACGGGTCGGCGGCGAACGGGTAACCGTTCTCCCGGCAGGCGGTCGCGTGCCGGGCCATGGCGTCCGGATCCCCGGCGCTGATCATCACCAGATCGACCTCGCCCCGGGCCTGCACGAAGGCCGCCAGGTCGATCTCCCGGGCGCGGGCCATCGCCCCGGCGTAGAACGAGCCGATCTGGTTCATCTCGTCGTCCGTGGTGCACACGAACCGGGCGGTGGCCACGTCGTCGCAGCGCAGCACGTGATCGGTGAGCACGCCGTGCCGGGTCAGCCACGTCTCGTACGGGCCGAAGTCGTTGCCCACCGCATCCAGCAGGACGGGCCGCTGGCCCAGCACACCCATGGTGAAGCAGATGTTCGCGGCCACTCCCCCACGGCGCACCTGCAGATCGTCGACCAAAAAGGACAGCGACACCCGGTGCAGCTGGTCGGGCAGCAGCGAGTCGACGAAGCGACCCGGGAAGTGCATCAGGTGGTCGGTGGCGATGGAGCCGGTGACGGCGATCGCCGACGACGACGAGCCGCCGGTGGGGGCGAGGCTGGCATCCTGCACGGTGCTGCTCCCGATCCTGGCGATGGGTCGCGGCTCACGCCGCCTGGCCGGATCAGACCCTACCCGCGCGCGGCGCGCTTCCGGCTCACCGGCGGGCGGACGTGACCCCGAGCGACCGGCACCGGGGGCCGCGCCACGGGACGATCCGGATCACCTGGGCATCCGGGACGCGCGATGGTCAGTGGAAGGAGTCGCCGCAGGCGCAGGAGTTCTGCGCGTTCGGGTTGTCGATGGTGAAGCCCTGCTTGTCGATGGAGTCGACGAAGTCGATGACGGCGCCGTCCAGGTACGGCTTGCTCATCTTGTCCACGACGAGACGAACGCCACCGAACTCCTCCACGGCGTCGCCGTCCAGGCTCCGGTCGTCGAAGAACAGCTCGTACCGCAGGCCGGAGCAGCCGCCCGGTTGCACGGCCATGCGCAACACCATGTCGGGGCTGCCGTCGCGTTCCAGCAGCGAGGCGGCCTTCTCGGCCGCGGCGTCCGTCAGGGAAACCTTGTGGGACCGTTCTGGCGCCTGG
>JBIQML010000748.1:0-2363 GCA_044463405.1 Nakamurella lactea
CGGCTTCACCGTGACGGGGACGGCGACCTTCGCCGACGACCGGCCGTCGGACACCGTCACGTGCAGCAGCGCCTGCGCCGGCGCGTCCTCCGGGATCGACCACCGCAGGTGCTCGGCGTCGACCCGGTGCACCTGCCCGGTGGAGGCGGACGGCGTGCTGCCTGCGGGCATGCCGATGGATCGGCCGGCCGGCGCGCCGGTGACGTAGTCGCGGATGTCGCGGGTGACCGTGGTGCCCGCGGTGACGGTCATCCGGGACACGCTGGGCAGCAACGGATCGGGCTGCCGCCTGCGCTGCGGCGCGGTCCGCGGTACCAGGGCATCCCTGTCCTGCACCACGATGAATGCGGAGGCGGTCAGCGCCGCGGCATTGCTCACCCGATAGGCGATCACCTGCCGGCCGTCGGTGAGCGGAACCGTGACCTGCAGCCGGCCGGTGCGGCTCGCGGCGGGGGCGTCGATGCGCGGCACGCTGACCCGAAGGTCTCCGTCCACCCCGCCGGGGTTGCTCACACTGCCGGCGACATCGACCACCACGCTGTCCTTGTCGGCGGACAGCATGCTCGACGTGGCGATCACGTCCGACGCGGTCGGTGGGACCGGCTGGGCATCCGGGCTGACGGCGACCGTCACCACGCCCGACGCGGTCAGGCCGTTGCTGGACTCGATGGTGTACCCGACGGGCACCACGTCGGGCTTGCTGCCTGCGGTGACGACCAGCACGCCACCCCGGATTCGGGCGGACACGCCGGACCGGGCGGGTACCCGCAGGGCCGTTCCACCGGTCGCGAACGTGATCGGCAAGCCTGCCGGATCGCTGGCGGACCCGAGCACGTCGACTCCGATGGATTTGCCCGGCGCGACGGTGACCTTCAGATCCGGTGCCACCGGCGGCCGCGCGACCTGTGGGGGCGGCACGACCACCACCTCGATACGACCGGTGGCGCTGGCCCTGCCGGGGTCGGCGGCGGTGTAGGTGACGGTGTCGACACCGGGACTGGACAGGGCGGTGTAGGTGATCGTATCGGGCCCGGAAATCGTTGCCGCGCCGATCGTTCCGCTGTCCACGATGCGGGTGGCGGTGACCCAGTCACCGTCCGGATCGATGCCGTCCAGCGGCAGGCTGATGCTGACCGTGCCCCCCTCGAACACCCGGGCGACCGCGGTCGGCGGGGTGTTCGGCCGGTGATCCGTGCCGCGCGGCAGCACGGTGATCCGCAGCGGTGCGGAATCGCTGCGTCCGCGGGTGTCGGTGACGGTGTAGACGGTGGAAACGGAACCGGCCGGCGGATTCGTCGGCGCGAGGTATCTGATGCTGTCACCCGCGGCGAACAGGTAGCCCTGACCGGCGGGCAGCGGGTCGAAGGGCTGCACCGTCATGGCCGCCCCGTCGCGATCCACCGCGACGGAGCCGAGGGGCAGGGTACCGGCGTCACCGGCGCGCACCGTCATGCTGGCGGCAGAGGCGACCGGACCCTGATCGGAGGGACGCTGCACCGGCACCACGTGCACCCAGCCGGTGGCCTGGGCGCTGCCCTGGGACGCGATGTAGGAGAACCAGCTTCCGCTCCGGGGCAGCGACCGGCGCGCGGAGATGTGCGCGATGTGCATGTCCGAGACGGTCACCTCCAGCGGTGATCCCGCAGGCACGGTCAGTTCGCGCACGGCCAACGGGCGGCCACCGCCGACGTCGTTGCCTGTCAGGTCCATCCGGAGCGTCCCTTCCGGGGCGAGGTAACCGATGTCGGTCACGGCCACCGGGTCCGGCGGTGTCGCCGCGCCCGCCACCACCCGCAGCACGCCGCGCGCGGTCAGTGCCCCCGCGGCCACCTGGTAGTGCAGCACGTAGTCGCCGGCGTCTGCGGCGGTCACCGTGACGGTGCCGACCTCGCTGTCCGTGGCGACCGTCAGGCCGGCCGGCACCTGGCCGCCGACCCGGTCCGCCGTCACCGACGCCAGCCGCGCCGGATCCGTCCCCGGATTGAGCACGGAGTCCAGCGGCCGCACGGTGATCGGCGCGCCCGCCCGGGTGGCGGCGACGATCGGTGACGCCAACGGGGCGGCGTCCTCGGCCCGCACCACCTGCACCGACAGGATGCCCTGCTTCACGCTCACCCCGTCGGTCAGCGCGAACGTCACGGTCCGCTTGCCGACCCCGCCGGTGCCGGCGTCGTGCACGGTAATGGCCCCACCAGGCTGGAACCCGACGGCGAGGTCCTGCCCGTGCGCGCTGACACCGGTGAGCCACAACGGATCCCCGGCCGGCGAGTACCAGTCCGCCAGCACGTTGTCGGTGACGGTGCCGCCGATCCCCACCATGGTGGCCGAGCCACGCAGCCTGTCCGGCGCGGGATGCCGGCCGT
>JBIQML010000749.1:0-2363 GCA_044463405.1 Nakamurella lactea
CACGCGACGTTGGCGCTGGTGATGATGCCGAGCAGCCCGTGGTCATCCCCCATGGGCCAGCGGCCGAACCCCTCTCCGAGGTCGGCGTTCAGGTCGATGGTGATCATCCCGTGCCCTTCGTAGCAAGACCGACGCCCAGCCACCATCCTGTCGCGACGGGATTCGGATCGCTACCCGCGGGCCGCCGGGGGCCCGCCGGCCGGACCGCAGGCGACGAGTTCCGCGGCGCTGTCGCGCCGGTCCGGCGCGCCGTCGGCGCCGAAGGCCCTCGCCAGCGCGCCGAGCACGCCCGGCACCAGCCGGTAGTAGGCCCACCTGCCTCGCTGCTCGCGCTCCAGCAGCCCGGCGTCGATCAGCACCTTCAGGTGGTGCGAGACCGTCGGCTGGGACAGCCCGACCGGATCGGTGAGCTCGCACACGCAGGCCTCTGCCCCCTCGCGCGACGCGATCAGCGAGACCAGCCGCAGTCGGGTGGGTTCGGCCAGCGCCTTGAGCACCGCGGCCAGCCTCTCGGCGGCGGCCTCGTCGAGCACGCCGTCACCGGCGACCGGCCGGCAGCACGCCGAGAGCGCCGACGGCACCGTCATCCGGGAGGTCATGGCATCCACTCTCCCACACCCATTGACATACGTCGATGTATGCCTCAGAGTGGACGCATAGACATTCATCGATATGTGGAGGTGCTGGATGGACCTGGAGCTTCGTGATCGGGTGCGGGCCCGCTATGCGGAGGCCGCCGCCACGGTAACGGCCGGCGACGTGCCGGCCGCGGACGCCGGATGCTGCTCGTCCGGCTCGTGCGCGCCGGAGACGATCGAGGTGGACGCCGTGTTCGGCGCCGGGCTGTACGACGCCGAGCAGCGCGCCGATCTGCCGGCCGAGGCGATGGCGGCCAGCCTGGGCTGCGGCAACCCGACCGCCGTCGCCGAGCTTCACCCCGGCGAGCGGGTGCTGGACCTCGGCTCGGGGGGCGGCATCGACGTGTTGCTGTCCGCACGGCGGGTCGGCCCCACCGGGTTCGCCTACGGCGTGGACATGACCGACGAGATGCTCGAACTCGCCCGTGCCAATGCCGCCAAGGCGGGGGCCGAGAACGTCGAGTTCGTCAAGGGCACCATCGAGGACGTGCCGCTGCCGGACGGCTCGGTGGACGTGGTGATCTCCAACTGCGTGATCAACCTGTCGGTGGACAAGCCGGCGGTGCTCGCCGAGATGTTCCGGGTGCTCGCGCCCGGTGGCCGGATCGGCATCTCCGACGTGGTCGCCGAGGACCACCTGACACCCGCCGACCGGGCCGAGCGCGGCTCCTACGTCGGCTGCATCGCCGGGGCGCTATCCCGGGCCGAGTACCTGGACGGCCTGGCCGCGGCCGGGTTCGAGGACCCCAGCGTGACGTTCACCCACCAGGTCGCCCCTGGCATGCACGGCGCGATCGTCCGGGCGCGCAGGCCGGCCTGACGGGTTCTCCGACGGCGGTGGGACAGCTGCGGGGGCGCCGGCCACGTGGCCGGCGCCCCCATTCCATGCTGCTGCCGCCGGTCGACTACTCCGACGCACCCGCCGCCTGGGCGGACGCCAGGGCGCGCGCCACGTCAGCCCCGGCCAGACCCTGCCCCTGTGCCGTCGGGAAGGGCCCGGAGATGCTCAGGTCGCTTCCGTACTTCATCAAGAAGCGGTACAGGAATCCCGCACCCGCCTGACGCGACGTCGTCACCGTCGGCCGGTAGCTGCCGTCCCGGTACCCGTTGCTCAGGCCATTCGCGTGCAGCCATTCGATGTCACCGCAGAACTGGTTGTCGGCATCGACATCGTTGAACGGGATCGGCGCGGTGCACGCCGCGTCACCGGCGATGTCGCCGAACACACCGACCCCATACAGCCGGAACGCCATGGCGGCGATGGCCTGCCGGGTGATGAGCGCCTTGGGGTGGAACCCACCGTCCGGGAAGCCCTCGGTGATGCCGTACACGCTCAGCACCATGATGTCCATGCAGAACGGGCTGGTCCACGGCACATCGTTGAACGGGCCGTTCAATCCGAGATATCCCAGCCCGGAGTAGGTGCACGGATGGGGGCCGGTACCGTACTCGCCCTGGCTGAGCATCTGAACCACGGCGCGGGCGAAGGCCTGCCGCGACAACCCGAGGGTCGGCTGGAAGCTGCCGTCGGCATAGCCGGCCATGATGCCGTACCCGCTGAGCCCGTAGATCGCCTCGGTGAACGGGTTGTCGGTGGCGACATCGGTGAACAACACCGGGACCGAGAATGCGCCGCTGGACACATCATGCAGTGCGACCGGGATCTCGGTGTACCCGCCGGAGTCGCCGTACGGGGTTCCGTCGGAGGGAGTGTCGGCTCCGCCG
>JBIQML010000750.1:0-2361 GCA_044463405.1 Nakamurella lactea
TGGCGGCCGACGCGGCCGCGTCGATACCGGCGCGCCGGTATGGCGCCCCCGCGGAGTTCGGGGCTGTCGCCGCGTTCCTGTGCTCCCAGCCCGCGGCGTATGTGACGGGGACCGCGGTACGGTGCGACGGCGGCATGGTTCGCCAGTTGTGACCCAGCTGTGATGCAGCGGGCGGGCGCCGTCAGATCGACTGGCTGTAGCCGAAGTACTCGTGGTCCTCGTTGTAGCCGCCGAACCCGCTGCCCACCTCGCTGAAGTGCTCGACGAACTCCACGCCCTTGATCCACTTGACCTGCTTGAAGCCGAGCTGCACCTCGTTGCGCAGCCGCAGCGGCGCACCGTGGCCGAAGGTCAGCGGTTCGCCGTTCATCTCGTAGGCGAGCATGGCCAGCGATCCCCGCATCTGCTCGATCGGGTGTGCGTCGTAGTAGATCCCGCCGTCCGAACCGTCGGCGATGGAGTAGAACACCACCCACTTCGCCTCCGGCCGGGGCCGCACCAGGTCCAGGATGGTGCTCATCGACACGCCGCCCCACTTGGCCACGCCGGACCAACCCTGGATGCAGTAGTGCTGGGTGATCTGCTCGTGGTGCGGCAGCGCCCGTAGCTCGGAAAGGCTGAGCTCCACGGGATTGTCGACCAGGCCGTTGATCCGCAATCGGTAGTCGGCGAAGTCGCCTGCCAGCAGGTCACGGTACTCGTCGGAGTCGGGATAGCGGCCGTTGTGCCAGAAGTAGTCCGAGATGTCGCCCTCGGAGTACTGCTCCGGGCGCAGGTGCACCCTCTCGAAGGCGCGCTGGAACGGCCCGGCGATCGCGTTGCCGACGCGCTGGATCACCCTCGGGTGCCGCAGCGTGAACGGGCTGGCCGCGAACCAGGCCGCCAGCACGAGGGTCATGGCGATGCCGAACACGATCCAGCCCAGCGCGCCGGCCGAGTCGCGAGCGGCGAACATCGCGTTGAGGTTCTCGCCGGCGCCGGTGATGAACACCATCGTCACGTGCATCACGATGAACACCACGAACCACAGCATCACCAGGGCGTGCAGGGAGCGTGCCAACTGGATGCTGAAGACCTTGCTGAACCGGTGGAACCGGGTGGACAGCGCCGGCGACATGCCCAGCCCGGTGATCAGGGCCAGCGGCGCCGCGACGAACACGGTGATGAAGTAGGCCAGCAGCTGCAACCCGTTGTAGGCCACCCAGCCCTGGTTCGCCGGGAAGTCCAGCGACAGGTACTGGATGAGCGTGGAGGCCGCGTTCGGGAACACGTCCCAGCTGGTCGGCACCAGCCGCCGCCATTGCCCGGTGGTGAAGATCAGCACGTAGAACAGCGCTCCGTTGAGCAGGAATCCGATGTCCAGGGTGAAGTGCCACCAGCGGGCCAGGCCGATGGTGTGCCGCACGCCCGGCAGGCCGACGTGGCGGGGCAGGTCCACCGAGTCCTGCTTGGCGGTCCACATCGGGTCGTCGGGCATGGTCGGGGTGAGGCGCACCCACTCCGCGCCGGGACGGCTGTGCCGGGTCCAGTACAGCCGCGGGTGATCGACCAGGATCTGCCAGCCGGACCGGATGATGAACAGCATGAACACCAGGTTCACGAAGTGTTGCAGGTTCACCCACCACGGCATGCCGGGGTTCGCCGCGGCGGCGGCCGTGATGTGGGTGCCGGGGAACCGCGCGATGAAGGACTGAACGGCCGGGATGTCGCGGATCCCCTGCGCCGCCGCGATGGCGGCCAGCAGCGCGACGAAGCCCAGCGGGATCAGCCACATGATGTTCAGCCAGCGCCGCCCGATGCGCAGCCGGGGCGCGATCGCGTGCGCGGGCGGGATGCCGCCTGCCCAGCTCGGCCGGTCGATGCGGTCCTCGCCGCGACTCAGTTCGGTGCGGAAGCTCGGCAGCAGCGGGGTGGCGGGACGGTCCGATAGCTGGGTCATGTGGCGGCTCCCTGGCTGCGGCCGCGGTGCGGCCTCCCCATCTGTTCTACGTTCTGTAGAGCACTCTACGCAACGTAGAACCGGTGGGAGTGAGACCTTCTACACACCGTAGACTGGAGGGACGGGAAGGGCGGTGACGAGATGACCGGCCGGGGCGAGTTGGAACGGGCGATCCTGCACGTGCTGTGGGAGCACCCCGACGGGATCACCGCGCGCGGCGTGGTTGCCGCGCTGCACGGCAGGGATCCGGCGATGACGACGGTGCTGACGGTGCTGGACCGGCTGCGCCGCAAGCGCCTGGTGACCCGGGACGAGACCGCGCGGCCGCACGAGTACCGGCCGGCGGTCGGCCGTGAGGACTACATCGCCGAGATCATGCTGGACGCGCTCGGGCAGGCGCCCGACCGCGATGCCGCGCTGAC
>JBIQML010000751.1:0-2354 GCA_044463405.1 Nakamurella lactea
CCATGGGCCACCGGGTGGCGGTGCTCAAGGACGGCGTGCTGCAGCAGTGCGACACCCCGCGCACCCTGTACGACAAGCCGGCCAACGTCTTCGTGGCCGGCTTTATGGGCTCGCCCGCCATGAACCTGATGACCCTGCCGCTGACCAGCGACGGCGCCAAGCTCGGCGACACCATGGTCCCGCTGCCGCGGGACATCCTGTCCGAGGCGAACTCGGCCGGGCTCAAGGAGGTCGTGTTCGGCGTGCGCCCGGAGAACATCACGCTGGGCGGCGAGGGCATCCCGGTGACCGTGGACCTGGTCGAGGAGCTGGGCGCGGACTCCTACGTGCACGGCCACGGACCGGACGGCGGGCGGCTGGTGATCCGCACCGAGGCGCGGGTGCACCCCACCTCGGGCGCCACCATCCACGCGACGGTGACCGACGCCGAGCACATCCACGTGTTCAACTCCGAGACCGGCGAGCGCCTGCGGTCCTCGGGCGAGGTGCCCGCGGACTCCGTGCAGGTCGCGAGGACGCAGGCCTGAGTCGCTCGGCCGGCCGGGTCGACCGCCCGGCCGGCAGGTGCTCGCGGGGGCCGGTGGCGGGAATGCCCGTCACCGGCCCTTTGGCCATCCGCCGCCAGGGGCACCCGGGCGCCCGCGTGGATCAACTTCCACTGCATGCATGAAGTTGGTCCCAGCAGCCTCACCCGTCACAAAGCCGCGACGTTCGTGCCTGCCTGCGATGTTGATCCATGCGGCGGTGACGGGGATCGCGCGGTTCGCCTGGCCGTCCAGCCGCGGCGCGCCCTGGCCCGTCCGACCAGCCGGCACACCACGTAGATAGCGAACGAGATGGTGGTGATGAACGGGCTGATCGGCAGCGTTCCGCCGAGCGCCAGCAGGATCCCGCCCACCATGCTGACCACGGCAAAGCCCATGGACAGCACCGGAACCCACAGCGCCGAGGCGGTGACGCGCATCGCCGCCGCAGCCGGCGTCACCAGCAGCGCCAGCACCAGCAGCGCTCCGATGGTCTTCACGCTCATCGCGACCGTCAGGCCGAGCACGATCATGAAGATCGGCGACAGCGCGCGGACCGGAACCCCCCGCGCGGCGGCGATCTCGGGATCGACCGTGGCGAACATCAGCGGGCGCCACAGGATTGCCAGCGCGGCCAGCACCACGATCGTGATCATCGTGATCCAGATCAGCGCCGGGTCGTCGATGGACACGATCTGACCGGTCAGCAGCCCGAACTTGTTGGCCGCCCGGCCGGGATACAGCGACAGGAACAGCACGCCGAGGCCCAGCCCGAACGGCATCAGCACCCCGATGATCGACGAGCGCTCCCTGGCCCGCACCCCGAGCAGCCCGAACAGCAGCGCCGCCAACAGGGACCCGACCACCGAGCCGACCACCACGTTGACGCCGATCAGCAGGGCGAAGGCCGCTCCGGCGAAGGACAACTCGCTGATGCCGTGCACGGCGAAGGTTAGATCGCGCATCACCACGAACACGCCGATCAGCCCACCGGCCAGGCCGAGCAGCGCCCCGGCGATCAGCGAGTTGTGAAACCACGCGATGAGCTCGCCGTACTCGGAGAAGTCGAACAGCCGGTCCCAGATGCTCATGGTGGTGACCCCCCGGGGCCGCCGACGGTACCCGGAAGCGGGTGCGGCAGGGCGGGCGCGGCACGGTGGTCGTCGACCAGGTGATGCACCCCGGCGCCCGGATCCGCCGCCGCGACCACGATCACCCGGCCGTGCGCGTGGAACACGTCGACCGGTGCGCCGTACAGCTCGGTGAGGCCGGCCGAGGTCAGCACCTCGTCGGGAGTGCCCAGCCGGAACCGGCCGCCGGCCAGGTAGAGCACCTTGTCCACCGAGCCGAGCACCGTGTTCACGTCGTGGGTGACGAACAGCACCGCGCTGCCGCTGGCCCGGCGATGTGCATCCAGCAGCGCGACCACCGCCTGCTGGTGGGCGTAGTCCAGGGCGGCCAGCGGCTCGTCGCACAGCAGCACCGCGGGGTCGCTGGCCACCGCCTCCGCGATGCGGATCCGCTGCAGTTCGCCGCCGGAGAGCATGGACACCGGGGACTCGGCGAACGCGGTGGCGCCGACCGATTCCAGCAGCGCGTCGATGCGCTCGCGCACCTGCCGGCGGTGCCGGATCGGCGGACCCCAGCGGTGCCCGTCCAGCCCCATCCGGACCAGGTCACGCGCCTTGACCATGGTCACCGCGTCGACCGAGACCCGTTGCGGCACGTACCCGACCCGGTCGCTGCCCCGGCGCACCGGCTGCCCGAGGATGCGCGCCGAACCGGCGGTGAGCTGCAGGTCGCCCAGCAGCACCCGCAGCAGGCTGGTCT
>JBIQML010000752.1:0-2340 GCA_044463405.1 Nakamurella lactea
GGTCACCGTGCGCTTGCCGGGGCCACCGGTGCCGGTGTCATGCACCGTGATGGTGCCGCCCGGCTCGAATCCCACCGCGAGACCCTGACCCTGAGCGCTGGCGGCGGTGAGCCACAGCGGGTCGCCGGCCGGCGAGACCCAGTCGGCCAGCACGTTGTCGGAGACGGCGCCGCCGACGCCCACCATGGTCGCCGACCCGCGCAGCCGCACCGGCGGGGGATACTCGTCGTCCGGAACGACGCGCAGGTGCACCGAGGCGGTCGAGGTGTGGCCGGCGCCGTCGGAGATCCGGTAGGTCAGCGGCGGCAGCGATCCGGACGCGTCCGCCGCGGCGGTGACCTGCAGGGATCGCCCGCCGTCGACGATGGCCACGGAGCCGGTCCGATCGGACCATCCGGATACCGCGTCGATGGCCACCGCGCTGCAGTCGGTGGTGGCGTCGTTGGTCATCACGGGCAGGATCGCCGGCTTGCCGGCCCGCACGCCGAAGCTGTCGGGCTGTGCCGTGGGGGCGGCGATGCGGCCACGGCAGTTGGTCCGGCTCAGGCTGGCCTGCTGGGACCGGTTCTCCTTGCCGCTGTTGTCGTGGCCGGCGGAGTCGTCCCGCGGCGGCGCCACCTGCGACCAGTTGTTGACCACGGCCATCGTGGAGTCCAGCAGGTAGGTATCGCCCGTCACGATGTCGTTGAGCACGATCTCGGATCGGTTGACCCGGAAGACCAGACCGTCCCGGCCGCGGTCCTGGGACGTCACCGGTATCGGTTGCAGGGTGGGCTCGCCGCCGCACCAGGCCAGGTAGGTCGGCGCGCTTCCCGCCCAGGCGGCGTGCGCGCAGCCGTTCAACCAGACGGGGGCGACCGGTGTTCCGCTGGTACCGGTCTGGAAGGTTCCGATGGCGCCGCCCGCCAGCGGGACCCGCAGCAGCGCCGAACGGGTCGCGACGAGCACGTCGTCGGCGGCGGGCCCGGACTGCTGCAGGGTGGCGTCGGCGCTGCCGCGCGGCAATGGCAGCGAGCGGCCGGCGGTGACGAGAACTCCAGCGGGCCGGTCCAGCACCACGGGGCGCGTGCCCACCATCGCGATGGCCACCGGGGTCGGGCCCGCGGCGCTGAGCCGGGACAGCCTGCGCCCCAACGGAACCTCCCGGTGACTGCCGTCACCGCCGCCGCTGCCGATGATCGTCAGCCGGTCCCGCCCGGGCGCGGTGGCCGCCACGGTGCCGTCGCTGCCGACTGCCAGCACCAGGCCGGGCGCGATCGTCGCGGCCGGCGCGCGGCCGGTGATGTCGCCGGTGCCGGGGTGCCCGGCGGGGCGGACCCAGACCTTGCCGGTGGTGACGTCGCCGATGGCCAGCACGCCGCCGCCCAGCGCCACCACGGCGTGATCGGGCAGCCCGAGGGGCTCGGACAGCGTCACCGTGGCGGGGTCGATCCGGCGCAGTTGGTGCGCTGCGCCGTCCACCGCGAACACCTGCCTGCCGTCCTGCACCACGTCGAAGTCGGCGGAGCTGAGCGCGGCCGCGGAGTCGAGCTCGTCGATCTGGCGATTGATGCGGCCGACCAGGAACTGGGTGCCGTTGGTCACCCACACGACACGGGTGGTGGCCGTCACCGAGCTGCCGGCGTAGCCGGGTGACTGCACCGCGATGACGGCGAGCGCCGCCACACAGGCGATCGCCAGGATCGTCGCCGCCACGGTCCCGCCGCGCATCCTGCCGGGCGTCGTACTGCTCACCCGGCCTCCCCGTCGCATGCCCCCACCAGTTGCCGTACCCGCCCGCCCGGCCCACCGGCGCACCGTCGGCAACACGGTATTCTCGCACGTCCAGGCCCGGGCCGCCGGCGCGCGGGGGACCCACCGTTGGCGACCACGGCCATGGGCGTTTCGCGGTCCAGACCGTACCGGACGGGCCCACCAGCCGGGCCAAGCATCCTCCGATGACTGGCGGGGATTACCCGATACTCGGAAAGATGTTCGTTGCCAAGCATTCATCCCGGGCCGGTGGGACCGCGTCGGGGGCCGCGTCGCGACCGACGAAGGCGATGACCGAATGACGGCCCCGACCCTGAGAACCTGCCGCCAGATGGCCCCAAGATCACCGCGACCTGGGGCGGATTCAAGTGGTCGGTGCAACGGTGAGTAGTAGCTTGTCGAGTGTTTCAGCTGGGGTGGCGAATCCCAAGACTTTGCGGGGTCGGGTGTTCAGGAGCTGCTCGGCTTGGGCGACGGCGGCGTCGGTGACGCGGGTGAAGTCGGTGCCCTTGGGGAAGAAGTCCCTGATCAGGCCGTTGCCGTTCTCGTTGGTCGGCCGCTGCCACGGGGAGTGCGGGTCGCAGAAGA
>JBIQML010000753.1:0-2337 GCA_044463405.1 Nakamurella lactea
GAACGCGGTGTGCCGGGTGCCCTTGACGGTCAGCAGCGCGCCACCCAGGTACTTCGCCAGTGTCACCCCGTCCTGATAGGGGGTGGCCGGATCACCGGTGGTGGAGATCACCAGCACCGGCGCCAGGCCCTTCGGGTCGGGGACGTGCGGCGTCATGGTCGGCGGGACCGGCCAGAACGCACAGGTGTCGAACACCGCGGCCACCGGCTGCCCGTTGTCCTGGAACGGGGCGGCCTTGAGCAGTTCGCGGTTCAGCTTCAGGACCGCCTGTTTGTCGGTGATCCGGTTGTTGTCCATGCAGCGGATGGCGGTGAACGCCTCCAGGAGCGTGCTGTAGTGCCCCTCCGTGTCCCGGCCGTTGTAGTCGTCGGCCAGCGCCATCAGGGCCTTCCCGTGACCGGCCGCAAGATCGGACAGCGCGGCGAGCAGGTGCGGCCAGGAGTAGTCGGAGTACAGCGCATCGCTGACCCCAGTGACGGCGTCCAAGAAGCTGAGCACCCGGCCGTCCGGAAGCGGCATCGGGGTGGTCATCAGGGGCTGCGCGAGCTGCTGGAACCGGGTGTTGGCCTCGCCGGGCGAGGTCCACGGACAGCCTTGCCTGCTGGCGCACCAGGCGGCGAAGGTGTCGAACGCCTTCTGGAAGGCGGCGGTCTGGTCGATGGAGTCCTGCGCCGAGCCGACGTCCGGGTTGATCGCTCCGTCCAGGATCATTGCCCGCACGTTTCCGGGGAACTGCTCGGCGTACTGGGTGCCGATGCTGGTGCCGTAGGACCAGCCGACGTAGGTCAGTTTCCGGTCGCCCAGCACCGCGCGCAGCACGTCCACGTCCTTGGCCACGTTGGTCGTCCCGACCTGCGCGAGGAACGCCTTGCCATCAATATTTCCAGAGTCCTGCTGGGAGATCGTGCTCACGCAGGCATGGACGAAGGCCTTGCTCGCATCGTTGGCGGCGGCCACCTGCGCGGGCGTGGAGGTCGGCATGAACCCGGGCCAGTTCTCGGCACGATCCCTGTCACGCTGCTGGTCCGACTGGCAGGCGATGTGCGGCTCGGAGGCCCCGACGCCGCGCGGGTCGAAGCCGACGAGGTCGAACGAGCGGTTCAGCGTGGGGTCGGCGTCGAATTCGGCGATGGTGGCGACGATGGACATGCCCGACGCGCCGGGCCCGCCGGGGTTGAAGATCACCGAGCCCTGCTTCTGGCCGGTGGCCTGCTTGCGGAGCACCCCGAGGGTGATGGTCTTCCCGTCCGGCTTGGAGTAGTCCATCGGCACCGTCAGCCGCGCGCAGCTCACATCGGAGGACGCGTAGGGCTGCCGCTCGTCCGAGGTGGTGGCGTACGGCGCGCAGGCACCCCAGGACAGCCGCTGGGTGTAGTACTTGTCCAGCCCGGCGGGGATCGGGCCGGCGGGCTTGGCGGTCGAGCCGCCGTCACCGGGCAGGGTCGGCGGCTCGGTGATCTGGTTGTCGGGCGAGCCGGCGCTGCTGGCTCCGGTGCTCGAGACGCGTTCCGGCGTGCCGACGACGGCGCTGCACGAGGCGGTCAGCCCGAGCACCAGCAGGGCCGCCAGCAGGTACCGGTGACGACGACCGCGAGCACTGATCACGGCTCGATCATGTCATTGCCACCTGTGGGGCCGATGCCGGTTCACCCGGGCGGCTGACGACCGGCGGGTCGGGCGCTCAGTCCTCCAGGTCGTCGTCACCGGCCCAGGCGCGATCCTCTCGCTCGAGGCGCTCCTCCCGTTCGTGCACCGACTGCAGCGCATTCGCCGCGGACTCCGGATCCGGATACGGGCCGAGGCGGTCCGTCGCCTTGCACTCGCCCTCCCGCTCGACGGTGTGGTGACGCAGGCAGTAGTACCAGGCGGTGTTCTGGCCGATCTCATCACCCATGGCGCACAGCCTGCCATGAATCCGGTCGGCTCGTGAGGTCGCCCGGCCGGGCCGGCGGCGTAGCGCGTCGCGAACCGTGCAACCCCGTGAGCGGCGCCGGAGCCGACCGGGCCGCCGACGCAGTCGCACGGGCCGGCGGCGTAGCGCGCCGCGAACCATTCAACCCTGTGAACCTCGAGACAGCGAGATCTTTTCGACGAGAAGTGGTGTATTAAAGAACGAGAGTGCCCGGGAGGCCCGCGCGGACGAACCTCCCGGGGGCCCAGCGTTGCGTCACGATCAGCCGCTGGAGGTCCGCATGACGGCTGTACTGCCTCACCCGACGGCGTCTCGCCCCTACCCGCCGGGCCGCCCGCCTCGAGGGTCCAAGTTCCTGAGCTATCTCGGGACCACGGATCCGAAGGTGCTCGGGGTGATGTACTGCGTCACCTCGTTGAGCTTCT
>JBIQML010000754.1:0-2336 GCA_044463405.1 Nakamurella lactea
GCGGGTGGCCATCTGCCGCGCTACGGACTGGCCGAGTCCGGGCGAGCACAGCAGGGTGCCGAACACGGCGGCACTGATGATCACGTTGACGTGCCCCAGCAGCGGCGCGCCGAACAGGTGGCCCACCAGGACGGAGAACACCAGCCGGACCAGGCCGGACGCCGCAATGGTCACCAGTGACAAACCGGTCTTGTAGACCAGCCGTTCGCGGGTGACGCGCGGATTCAACTTCGTCCTCCCCCGCTCCGGAGGCGGCATCGGTACCATCCTTGCAGTGGGCACGGCGGTGCCCGGCGGCACAACCTTATCGACTCGGCCTGCGGCACAGACCCATGCGCACAGGGCCCGGGCGGGCGAAGGGGCACCGATGCGGATCTGGGTGGATCTCACCAATTCGCCGCATGCGCTGTTCTTCGCTCCGATCGTGCGCGAGTTGACGGCCCGCGGCGACGAGGTGCTGGTGACCGCACGGCGGTTCGCGCACACCGTGGAACTGGCCGAGCGGCACTTCGACGATCCGCGGGTGATCGGCTCCGGAGAGGCGACGGCGCTGTCCCGCAAGGCGATGTCGCTGCAGGACCGGGTGCGCCGGCTGATTCCGGTGGTTCGGGCCTTTCGCCCGGATGTTGCGGTGGCGCACGGCTCCTACGACCAGCCGATCACCGCGCGGTTGTTGCGGGTACCGAGCCTGGCGATGGTGGACTACGAGTACCACCCGGGCACGCACCTGCTGTTCCGGCTGGCGTCGCGGCTGTTGTTGCCCGAGGCCCTCTCCGAGCGGCTGGTGGCCTCGCACGGCGGCCGCGGAAAGACCTGGCGGTATCACGGGCTCAAGGAGGAGGTCTACCTGGCGGCGTTCCGGCCGGACCCGGCGCAGCGCGACTCCCTCGGCATCGACGGGCACCCCGGCCCGGTGGTGACGGTGCGCCCACCGGCGGTGGGAGCGATGTATCACCGGGGCGAAAACCCGTTGTGGGACAGGCTGGTTCCCCACCTGAAGAACAGGCCGGACAGCCTGACGCTGATCCTGCCGCGACACCCGGCCCAGGTGGCCGACCTCACCGACAGGTACGCGGCGG
Source organism: Nakamurella lactea (assembly GCA_044463405.1). Classification (GTDB taxonomy): domain Bacteria; phylum Actinomycetota; class Actinomycetes; order Mycobacteriales; family Nakamurellaceae; genus Nakamurella; species Nakamurella lactea_B. Next base: position 1,080 of record JBIQML010000754.1, read on the forward strand.
ACAACGTGCGGGTGATGGATCACGCGGTGGACGGCCCCGCCCTGGTGTGGTGGTCGGACGCGGTGATCTCCGCGGGCGGCACCATGAACCGGGAGGCCGTCGCGCTGGGAACGCCGGTGTGGTCGATGTTCTCGGGTCGGTTGGGGGCGGTGGACCGGTCGCTGATCGCGGCCGGTCGGATGCACCGGTTGGCCAGTGCGGACGACGTCGATCGGCTGCGCATCCCGACCAGGAACCACAACCAGCACCCGGACCTCGGGCACGACGTGCTCGGACAGGTGGTGCGGGCCATCGAGCGGACCGCGGCACTGCACCCCGCCGGGCGGAGCTGACCGATGCGGATCGTCTCGGTGGTGGGGGCTCGTCCGCAGCTCGTCAAGCTCGCCGCGATGGCCCGTGCCATCGCCGAACGTGGCAGCATCGAGCACCTGATCGTGCACACCGGCCAGCACTACGACGCCGCGATGTCCGCGGTGTTCTTCGACGGGCTGGCGATCCCGACGGCCGACATCGATCTCGGTGTGGGGTCGGCATCGCACGGCGCCCAGACCGGGGCCATGCTGGCCGGCGTGGAGCCGGTGCTGGCCGACCGGCGGCCGGACTGGACGCTGGTGTACGGCGACACGAATTCCACGCTCGCCGGTGCGCTGGCGGCGGTGAAGCTGCACCTGCCGGTGGCGCACCTGGAGGCGGGGCTGCGCAGCTTCGACCGCCGGATGCCCGAGGAGCACAACAGGATCCTCACCGACCACGCGGCCGACCTGCTGCTCGCGCCCACCAGGCGGGCCATGCGGCATTTGGCCCACGAGGGACTGGCCGACCGCGCGGTGCTGGTCGGCGACGTGATGGCCGACGTCTGCCTGGCGACGGCGGCCGCGGTGGCGGGCCGGGCGCCGGTTCTGCCCGACGGTGTCGACCCCCGGGGACCGTACCTGGTGGCGACCGTGCATCGCGCGGACAATACCGACGATCCGAATCGGTTGCGCGCCATCGTATCCGCACTGCAGGCGCTGCCCATCCCGGTGGTGCTGGCCCTGCACCCGAGGCTGCGGGACCGGGCCGTGGGTTTCCGGATCCCGCTGGCCGGGGGCGCGGTACACGTCACCGACCCGATGGGCTATCCGGAGATGGTCGCGGCGGTGTCGAACTCGGCCGGAGTGGTGACGGATTCCGGTGGGCTGCAGAAGGAGTCGTACCTGCTGGGCGTGCCGTGCACCACGCTTCGGTCGGTGACGGAGTGGCCGGAGACGCTGGCCG
>JBIQML010000755.1:0-2331 GCA_044463405.1 Nakamurella lactea
GGGTCGGCACCGGACGGCGTGATCAGGGTCGACGGTGACGTGACCAGCGCGGACGACGTCGCCTCCGCCGTCACCGCCGCCACGGAATCCGGCGCCCCGCTGCGGATGGCGGTGAACTGCGCCGGGGTGGCGTGGGCGTCCCGGATCCTCGGTCGCAAGGGCGTGCACGACCTGGACCTGTTCCGGAACGTGATCGGCATCAACCTGGTCGGCACGTTCAACGTGCTTCGACTGGCCGCCGAGGCGATGGCGCAGACCGAGCCGATCGCCGACGGCACCGCGGCGGGCCAGCGTGGGCTGATCGTCAACACCGCTTCGGTGGCCGCGTTCGACGGGCAGGTGGGGCAGATCGCCTACTCGGCGTCCAAGGGTGGCATCGCCGCGATGACCCTGCCGGCCGCCCGGGACCTGGCGCAGCACGGCATCCGGGTGATGGCCATCGCGCCGGGGATCATGGACACCCCGATGATGGCCACCATCACCGACGAGTTCCGGCTCGGCCTGGAGGCGACGGTGCCGTTCCCCGCCCGGTTCGGCCGGCCGGAGGAGTACGCGGCGCTGGTGCTGTCGATCGCCGCGCAGGACTACCTCAACGGCGAGGTGATCCGGTTCGACGGCGCGCTGAGGATGCCGCCCCGGTAGCGCCCGGGCCCGGACCACCCGGACCGGATCATCTGATCACCCGGGCCGGCGCCCGGGCCTGCCCGGGGAAATAATTCGCAGCTCGTGGCGATCTTGAACGCGTTTTCGCAGGTCGCGCCGATCAAGATCGCGACGAGTGGCGAGTGCCGTCACCGCGAAGCGGCCGCCGCCCGCGCCGCCTCCAGGTCCGCCACCGTGGGCATCTCGTGCGAGCGGTCGGTCATCCAGCGGCGCAGCTCCAGGGTGGCCAGGACGTCGTCCTCGTTGTATCGCAGGATGCGGTCGCGGTGCGCCCGCACGGTCTCCCCGGACGATCCGTCACCGCCAGGATCCCCGTCTCCGTCAGGATCCCCGTCACCGGTGGCGATGCGGTACCAGGCCATCGAGTTCTCCCCGCTGGGCTCGGGATCCCGCCAGCCGAATCCGGCGACCCCGGCCACCCGCTTGAGCCGCAGCGATCCCGGGACCACGAAGCACCGCTTGATCTCGGCGTACAGGTCGACCCATTGCTCCGACGAGCAGAACCGGTCGATCTCCGCCCCGTCGGGCATGCCCGGGATGTCCGGGAACCGTTGCGGGGTGCCATACAGCCAGCGCTCCTCGGCCTTGCGGGAGTAGCAGTACGCGGCGAAGGTCGCGCCGGCCTCGGCGCAGGCCCGCCGGAGCGCCGACAGGAACCGCCAGAAGGCCACGAAGTTCTGTCCGGCGGCGGGCGAGTCCAGCGGCCGCCAGGTGACGAACGGCCGGTAGCCCGGCCGGCACCCGGGCGGCAACAGTGCGCCGTCGCCGGTGGTCAGGTAGGTGCCCCACAGGTACGCGCCGTCGTCCAGGTACGACTCCATGTCCACGTCCAGCTCGACGTCGGCCCGGGGCGGGTCCACCCGCTCGGTGCGGCGCGCCAGGGGCACCCCGGCGATCAGGGCCAGCGCACGCGCCCGGGCGTCGGCGGGCGGGATGCCGGTCAGCGGCAGGGCGGCGGCCACGGCCGGGTCGAGGTCGGCCAGGTCGTCGTAGGTGGCGACGCCGACCCGGTGCAGCACGTCCACGTCCGTGCCGGCGACCAGCAACGACACGTCGTGCGAGGCCCGCAGCTGTGGCTCGCACATCGGCCACCAGGGGCAGCGCCGGCATTCGGCGATCCGGGACGGCTGCGCCAGCGCCGGCTCCCCGGCGGCCGCGGCCCGCGCGACGGCGAGCCGGTCGGCGAACCGGGCGTCGTAGTCGGCAAGCACCGTGGGCGCGCCGTTGGTCCGGGCGCTGGAGTCTGAGGACGGCACGGCGGTGACGGAGCCCGCCGGGCTGAGCTCGTGCCAGAGGATCAGCGTCCCGTCGTCCCAGTCCGGATCGGCGGCCGGCCCGCCGCGACCGATCACACCACCGAACGGGCGACCGGATGCCAGCCCCAGCTCCTGCAGGATCCGGAACACGTGGGCCAGGGCCAGCGCGTCCTCGTGATGCGGCCGGGCCTTCCGGATCGTCGACGCTGCGGCAGACACCGTCGGGGCCGTCAGCTCCGCCAGCGACGACGGCATCGGGGAGCAGCGGGCCCCCGACCCCGGATCGAGCGTGCGGTGGCCGCGCACCAGCACCGGCAGATAGCCGCCGTCGCCGGCGCGCAGCAGCAGGTCCGGGGTGGCGACGCGGGTCGCGGTGGCGAGCCTGGGCGCCCAGATCGCCTCCGGCCGGCCG
>JBIQML010000756.1:0-2327 GCA_044463405.1 Nakamurella lactea
CCTGCTGATGCTGGAGCACATCGGCCGCACCAGCGGCGCGCGCCGCTTCGTGGTGCTGGAAGTGGTCGAGCGTCCCGGCCCGGATCGGTATGTTGTGGTCTCGGGCTTCGGTCGCCGAGCCCAGTGGTACCGCAATATCGTTGCTCATCCGCACGTGCGGGTGTCCTGCGGGATGCGGCGCGGCCAACCGGCCACCGCCGTCCCGCTATCCCCTGACGAGTCGGCAGCGGCGCTCCGGCGCTATGCGCATATCCATCCGCGCGCGTGGCGGAACCTGCGGTCGACCATCGAATCCGCCACGGGCCGTCCGGTGGACACCCTGCCGATGGTCGCGCTTCGACTTCACCGGGCATGACGCCGCCCGCGCGCAGCGCGCGAAAAGCGTCATCCTCGGTGGACACGGACTACGAGAGCCGTTGCGCGCCGCGGTATCTCGGGCTTGGTCACGCGCGGCGGCCGGATCAGCGCGGTTCGGCAGCGGCAAGATTCGCTTCGAGATCCCCTAGCGCAGCTTCGATCTCGTTGACGCGGCGCGCCGAGAGTGAGCCGACGGTGATTCGCTCGAGCAGCGCCCAAGCAGCCTCGACCTGCTGACGCAGCGCCAGACCGGCCTCCGTGGCCTCGATAATCGCGGAGCGCCTATCGGTAGGCGACGGCCGTCTGCGGACGAGGCCTGCCTTATCCAGCCGGGCGATGCTGCGAGTCATGGTCGGCGCATCCGAGTCGAGCGTCGCCACGAGATCGACTTGGCGTTGCGGCCCGTGCTGCCACAGGGTCATCAGGACCAGCTCCTGGCCGGGACGCAGACCTGAATCTCGTAGTAGTCGCGCGGCCGCGGCCTTGTGTGCGCGGGCGACGCGGAAGATTGCCGAACTCACCGGCCCGGCTGCAAAGTTCGACGTCTCCGGCATGGCACCAGCTTACCGAGCAGAAAGTTGTTCGAGCAAGGAATAACTGGTAGAACGAAGTAGTTGTTCGGCTAAGTAAGTGACACGATCATGAAGGAGACACAATGACCACCCCCACCGCCTTCGACCCCGTGACAGTCGGCGGCCTTCGATTGCGCAACCGCATCGTGATGGCGCCGATGACCCGCAGCCGTGCCGCCGGAACTCTTGCCACGGCGGAAATGGCCCGGTACTACGCGCAGCGCGCGGGCGCCGGACTGATCATCACGGAGGGCATCCAACCCAGCGCGGTCGGGCAGGGTTATCCCACGACGCCCGGACCGCACACCAGCCGTCAGGTCGAGGCGTGGCGTCCGGTGACCGACGCGGTGCATGCCGCCGGCGGCACGATCGTGGCGCAGCTCATGCACACCGGACGCATCGGCCATCCCAGCAACACGGAAGCGGTCGGTCACGGCGCGTTGACGCCCGTCGGCCCGTCGGCCGTGCGCGCCGCCGGGAAGATATTCACGCCAACCGGGTTACAGGATCTTGTCACACCGAAGGCGCTCACGGACGACGAGATTGCCGTCACAGTAACGGACTTCGCTTCTGCAGCGCGCAACGCGATCGACGCGGGATTCGATGGCGTGGAGGTCCACGGCGCCAATGGCTACCTGTTGCACCAGTTCCTGTCCACCAACGCGAACCAGCGCACGGATCGCTGGGGCGGATCGCTCGAGCGGCGCATCCAATTCGCTCTGTCCGTGGTGCGAGCGGTCGCCGATGCGATCGGCGCGGATCGCACGGGTCTGCGGCTGTCACCCAACAACGGTCTCGGCGATATCGCAGAACCGGACTACGCCACGATCTACCCGCTGCTGGTCGGCGCGCTGGACTCGCTCGGTTTGGCTTATCTACACCTCGTCGAGGCCGGTGACCCCGATCTGACACCTGTGATCCGTGCCGCGTGGCACGGCGCACTGATCCTCAATGCCGCCACGCCGAACCCGCTCGACCATCGACGCCGGCTCGATCTGGTCGCCGGCGGCGCGACAGATCTGGTGTCGTTCGCCAGGTTGTTCATCGCCAATCCCGACCTGGTGACCCGGCTGGCGGCCGGGTCGGAGCTGGCGTTGCCGGACATGAGCAAGGCCTACGGCGGCGACCACCGTGGCTACACCGACTATCCGACGCTGGCCGACGCCGCACTCGTCGCGTGAACACGCATCCGGAAGTGGGATCCGAGGAATCATGACGGCATTCAACGAGCGGGTCATCGCCGAGTTCCGTTCGCACGACGGCCGGGTCGGCGCCTGGGGCACCAACCTGGTGCTCATCCATCACCGTGGCGCGCGCACCGGTCTCGAACGGATCAACCCGGCTATGTCGCTTCGTGATGGAGACGGCTGGCTCGTCGTCGCCTCCGCGATGGGTGCG
>JBIQML010000757.1:0-2320 GCA_044463405.1 Nakamurella lactea
GCGCTGCTGCCGGTCGATCCGGACGCCAAGCTGCACCCGCAGGCGGTCGTGCCGCACGTCGACCAGGCCTGGTGGCTGCTAGCCGGGTACGACAGCGCGCTGGTGTCGTCCGCCGACGGCACCGCGACCGCATGGTACGTCCGGGACCGTCGGCGATTCGTGACCACGTTCACCCGGGCGGTTCGCCTGCACACGGAGTTGTACCGCCGGTGGCCCGAATTGCGCCGCGTCTACCGGGATGCGCTGCCGGACCTGGTGTCTCCCGAACAGTGGAGGGGAACCTTCACCGGCAAGCCGGAGCCGCTGCACCGCGCCGGTTGACCCTTCGATCTCTGGTCGCGATGGCACCCCGGCCTCCGGTGGTCCTCGCAGAGAACCATGCCGGCTGTCAGTGAGTCTGCCGGTATCCCTGCATCCACCCGTACAGCGCGCCCGGATTGTTCGACATGATCCCGTCCACACCGTCCGCCGTCAGCGCTGCCCAGGCGTCCGGGTCGTCGACCGTCCAGACCATGATCGACAGACCCGCTCGGTGCAGGGTGGCGACCAGGTCGGCCGTGACGGAGGACTGCTCGGGCAGCAGGCCCTGGCCGTCGAAGCTCTTGACGAAGGCCACCGGGTCCGAGGGGATCGTGGTCACCAGGACGGCCCTCGCAATGTCCGGGGCGACCGTGGCGGCCAGCCGCAGGACATCGGGGTAGAAGGACTGGAACATGGTCCGGTCTGCCATGTGGTACTGGCGGATCAGGCCCACGACCGTGCGAACCTGCGCCGTGGTCCAGGTGTCCTCCTTCAGCTCCGGAAGGACGATCAGGCTGGTGGGAGCGGCGAACGCCAGAACCTGCTCGAGGGTCGGCACCCGGATCCCGGCGAAGGCGGGCGAGAAGCTGGATCCGGCGTCCAGCCTCTCGATCTGGGCCAGCGTCAGGGAACCGATCGCCCCGGAACCGTCGGTGGTGCGGTCGACCGTGCTGTCGTGCATCACCACCGGAACGCCGTCGGAGGTCATGTGCAGGTCGAACTCCAGCACCTGCGCGCCCACCTCGGCGGCGGAGACCTCCGAGGCCAACGTGTCCTCCGGTGCTCCGGCGCGGTTGCCCCGATGGCCCACCACCAGGCCGGGCTGTCCGGGGCGGACCAGCGGGATCGGTGACGGGCCCACGGTCGCGGTGTCCACCGCCGAGCCGCTCGGACCGCCGGAGGAGTCCTGGGTGGAGGTCCGGAGGTGGTCGCCGGTCGTCGCGCGCGACGACGTGCCCGCCGCGGATGTGGAGCCCGCACCGGCATGGCTGCTGCAGGCGACCACGGTGGCGGTGATGACGATCGCAGCGGTGATGCGGGACGCGGTGGTTCTGAATGTCGTCACCGCCGTATTGTCCCCGTGACCCCCGAGGCCGGCCCACCGCCAGGACGTCGTCACCGCCAGGGTGGCGAAGCCGGTGCGGGGCTGACTCAATAGACCACAGGTGGCCGCTGCCCGAGGGGCAGATGACGAGGCGCACGTCCGTGGACGGTCACCCACCGCCGGCGCCCGTGGGTGCAAGCCGGCGCGGCCCTTCGCCGGGTCGTCGGCCGTCCCGTCGATCTGCCGACAGCGAACGCGGCCGGGTGAGCGGGTCGATCCGGCGTGTCCGCGCCTAGTCTCGGTGCATGTCCCTGCACGCGGTCCCCCGTCCGACGCAGACCGACCCGCCCGCCCGCCCGCTCTGGCGGGACCTGGCGGGTGCGGTCTTTCGCGAGCGGCGCCGGGGGGCGGGGCTGCGATTGCGCGACGTTGCCGAGCGTGCGGGCATCTCCGTCCAGTACCTCTCGGAGGTCGAGCGCGGCCGCAAGGAGCCGTCCTCCGAGATGCTCGAATCGATCTGCGGAGCACTGGACATGGACCTTCTGGACCTGATGCGCGAGGCGGGGGGCCGGTTGCTGACGTCCCGGCGGCGGGCACCCGGGTTCGGGCTGGCCGTCCTGCAGCGCGCCGGGTCCGGATCATCCGGACAGGCCGTGGGCCGACCGGATCACAGGGCCGTCCGGATGGCCGCTTGACCGGCTGGGTCGGTCAGCGCCCCCCCGGGGCCCGGGTGCGGAGCCCGGCCGTGCCGCTCAGGCCGCGCGCTGGGCAGTCTCCTTGCGGGGAGCCATCACGCTGTCGGCCAAGCCATAGGCCACCGCCTGCTCGGCGTCGAAGATCTTGTCGCGGTCGGTGTCCGCCAGCAGCGTGGCCACCGACTGCCCGGTGTGCGCGCTGAGCACGTCGTTCATCTGCGCGCGCACCCGCAGCACCTCGTCGGTCTGCAGGGCGAGGTCCGAGATGGTGCCCTGGCCG
>JBIQML010000758.1:0-2320 GCA_044463405.1 Nakamurella lactea
CCGAGGAGAAGCCGCTGCAGCCCGGGCTGCTGGTCTACCTGATGCGCATGTCCGGGTTCCGCATCGGGGTGCTGCTGGGGATCCTCGGCTTCGTCGCCCAGGTGGTCGCGCTGCGGTTCGCACCGTTGATCCTGGTGCAGCCGCTGCTGATCACCGATGTGCTGTTCTACCTGGCGTTCGCCTCGATGCTCAACCATCACCCACCGGATCGCCGGATGCAGGGTGGCGCGCTGCTGGCGCTGATCGGGCTGTCGGGGTTCCTGGTCGCCGCAACGCCCTCCTCGGGGCACGACACGTTCGACTCGGCCGCCGCGCTGCCGCTGGGTATCGGGCTGATCGTGCTGATCTCGATCTGCCTGGCGATCGCCTCCCGGCTGCGGGACGAGATCCGCGCGCTGCCGCTGGCCTTGGCCACCGCGATCTGTTACGGCGTCACGGCCGGGCTGATGCGCAGCCTGGTGGCGCCGTCGGTCACCGGGCCGATCTGGTCGCACTGGGAGCTGTACGCGGTGATCATCGTGGGCCCGGCCGGATTCCTGCTCAATCAGAACGCCTACCAGAGCGGGATCCTGGGGTCGGTGGCGCTGACAACGATCACCATCGGCGACCCGTTGGTGGCGATCGGCATCGGGGTGGCCTGGCTGGGCGAGAGCATCGCCGGCGGCTGGGCCATCGTCGGCGAGGTGATCGCCGTGGGGGTCATGGGCCTGGGCATCTTCCTGCTGGCCACCCGGGCCCAGCGGATCGCCGATGAGATCAAGGCGGGCCGACGCTCGGCGGGCGTGTGATGGAACTCCACGGTGCTCGCGCACTGGTCACCGGCGGATCCTCCGGCATCGGCCTGGCGACCGCCGAGCTGTTCGCCGCCCGCGGCTGTCTGGTGACGATCACCGGGAGCGACCCGGGCCGGGTGCGGCGCGCCGGAGCCACCGTTTCGCGCCGCCCTCTCCCGGACGCGGCGACGGGCGTTCCGGAGCAGTCGGCCAGGGCGATGGTGTGCGACTTCGGGGATGCGCAGGCGGTCGCCGAACTGGCCGGCTCCCTCGCGGCCGGACCCGCCTTCGACGTGGTGGTGCACAACGCCGGCATCGGGCTGCGGCGGCCGGCCGCGGAGACCACCGGGCCGGCGGTGGACCGGCTGTTGGCGGTCAACGTGCGCTCGGCGATCGCGCTGACCGCGGCGCTGCTGCCCGGGATGCTCGAACGCGGCTCGGGGCGGCTGGTGTTCGTGGGCTCCATCGCCGGGGCCGTCGGAGCGGCCGGGGAGGCGGCGTACGCGGCGAGCAAGGCGGCGCTGGCCGGCTACGCGGAGAGCCTGCGGGTGGAACTCGCCGGCACCGGGGTCGGGGTGACGGTGCTGCTGCCCGGCGTCGTCGACACCGACTTCTTCCGGCGCCGTGGCATGCCGTATCACCGCCCGCGCCCGAAACCCGTTCCGGTGCAGCGCGTCGCCCGAGCGCTGGTCCGTGCGGTGCGGCGCGATCGGGACCTGGTGGCGGTGCCGGGATGGCTGCGGGTGCCGATCGCGCTGCAGGGAATCGCGCCACAGTCCTACGGCAGGCTCGCAGCCCACTGGGGCCGGTGAACGCCCGGCTTGCGCGGCTGCCGACGGATGTGTGGAGCGCATGCTGGTCACCGAACTAGGTTTTGCAATGTCCGCATGCGCTCAGTCATCGCTGTTCGAGCTAGTCCACGAGGCGGCCCCGGCCCGGCGGTGGCGGCGGCAAGCGCCGCACCGGCGAGACATTTGGCCGTACCGACACGGAAGCCCACGCCGGCGCGGTGCACCGGTGTGGCCGTCCAGCGTCTTCGCCCGCGACGACCTGCGTCCCTCAGCCGCCCCGGACGGCCCGCAGGCTCTGCTTGAGCGATCCCATGGTCGCGATGACCGCGGACGGCTCGTATCCGCAATGCGCCATGCAGTTCGCGCACCGCGGATCCTTGCCCCGCCCGTAGGCGTCCCAGTCGGTCGTCTCGATGAGCTCCTTGTAGGTCTTGACGTAGCCGTCCGCCATCAGGTAGCAGGGGCGCTGCCAGCCGTACAGCGAGTAGCTGGGGATCCCCCAGGCGGTGCAGGCGAAGTCGACCTTGCCCTCCAGGAAGTCCAGGAACAGCGGCGAGTGGTTCAGCCTCCACCGCTTGCGGTTGCCGCCCGCGAACGCCTTCTTGAACAGCTCGTGGGTCTGCGTCACCCCCAGGAAGTGCTCCTGGTCGGGCGCCTTCTCGTAGGCGTAGGCCGGCGAGATCATCATCTGGTCGACTTTCAAGTCGTCGTTCAAGTAGTTCAGGACGTCGATGACGGTCTGCGGTGTGTCGGTGT
>JBIQML010000759.1:0-2319 GCA_044463405.1 Nakamurella lactea
GGGCAGCGCCAGCAGTTCGTCCTCGTGCCGCCGCTGCACAGCCACCGCGTCGTCGTAGCTCGCCGTCATGACCCCATTGTTGCTCCCCCGAAGCACCGTTCCCTAGGCACTTCGGGTGAACCGCATACCGCACAACGGGTGATTCTGCGACCACCGCCGCGCCCGCCGGTATCGGGTGCCCCCCGTCCGCCCTCCCTGCAACATCTGGGGCCGCAGGCACGGGGCAGGCGGCATGGCCGGAAGGAGCCCAGAGATGGCATCGCTGAGCGACATGATCCAGATCAAGCAACGGGTCGAGCAGCACTACCTCGCGCTGCCCGGCGTGACCGGTATCGACGTCGGTTACAAGGTCGTGGGCGGCGAGCAGACCGACCAGGTATCGATCCGGGTGCACGTCGCCGAGAAGCGCACCCGGGTGCCGGCGACCCAGAAGGTGCCGGCCGAGATCGACGGCGTGGTCACCGACGTGCTGGAACGACGCTACGAGCTCCAGGTCGCGCTCCAGGAACTCACGGTCAGCCCGCAGGGGGCCGACACCACGCACTACTCGACCCTGCAGGGCGGCATCAGCATGGGGCCGAGCCGCACGGTGAACGGCTACATCTTCGCCGGGACGCTCGGCGCGATCGTGGTCGACAACGCCTCAGGGCAGCACGCCGCGCTGACCAACTTCCACGTGGCCTGCGTGGATTCCACCTGGTCGGTCGGCGACCGGCAGGTCCAGCCCAGCCGGATCGACACCGGGGTTCCGCCCGGCGACGAGTTCGGCGCCATCGTGCGCGCCCTGCTGTCCTCGCACGTCGACGGCGCCGTGGTGTCCATCGACTCAGGGCGGTCCAACTCGGCCGAGATCGTTCAGATCGGCGCCGTGCACGGCACCAAGACCGCCACCCTGGGTGCCGCCGTCCGCAAGCGCGGGCGCACCACGGGGCTGACCTACGGGTCGGTGGACGGGCTGTCGGCGACGGTCAACGTGGACTACGGGGACGGCATCGGCGTGAAGACGCTGACCGACCAGGTCAGCATCACCACGGACACCTCGCAGAATCCGCTGTTCTCCGACCACGGCGACTCCGGATCGGTGATCGTGGACGGGTCCGGCTACGTGGTCGGTCTGCTGTTCGCCGGTTCCGGGACGTCGACCATCGCGAACCCGATCGCCTCCGTGCTGTCCGAACTGAACGTCTCGATGCTCACCGGCAAGTCGGTGATCAAGGACCTCAAGGACGGCCGCAAGGACTTCGTCAAGGACTCCGTCAAGGAGCTCAAGGAGAAGGAGATCAAGGAGCGGGTCAAGGACCTCAAGGACGTCAAGGAACGCCTGAAGGAGCGGGTCAAGGACAAGGACATCGTCGAGGGCAAGGCACTCAAGGACATCCGCGACGTGGTCGCCGGGCCCGGCCCGGTCGGTCCCGGCGATCCGGTCGAGGGCCCCGGCGGTGGCCTGGGTGGGCTGTCCGCCCGGCTGGCCGCGGTGGAGGGCCAGCTGGCCGCGCTCACCGGATTCATCGATGCCGAGGAGCGGCCCGACCTGACCGGATCGGCGTTCGGATCCCAGGCGGAGCCGTCCGCCGAGACGCTCGCGGCACTGCGGGCCGAGTTGGAGCAGCAGGTCTCGGACGCGGCCGCCGCCAAGGCCGAGTTCGACGGGCCGCTCACCTGATGTTGCTGTGACGGCAGGGCATCGGTCGAACGCGAACGCGGCCGCCGGATCCGAGGGTCCGGCGGCCGCCGGCGAGGGGAGAGAGGGATGTTCCTGATCCTGTGCGCGCTGGACGACCTGGAGGCCCTGGCCTTCTACCAGCGGTGCCGGGCGGCGGGACTGCCGGCGCGGGTGCTCACCGGCGAGGCGCTGTCCTTCGCCGGCGAGCGCACGCACCGGCTGGGCGACGGGGAGCCGGTCCGCAGCCTGATCGCCGTGCCGGGGCTGTCGCCGATCACCGAGAGCGGCCCGACCGGCGTGCTCAACCGGTTGGTGGCGCCGCCGGACACCGCCTGGCGGTACGCCGACCGCGGGGAGCGGGACTACGCGACGGCCGAGCTGTACGCCTTCACGGTCAGCGTGCTGGCGTCGTTGCCGTGCCCGGTGCGCAACCGGCCGTCGCCAGGCTGCATGGCCGGTCCGCTGCCGCATCCGATGCAGGTGCTGGCGGCGGCGCGGGTTGCCGGCCTGCGGTGCCCGGACCTCCGGTGGAGCACCGAATCCGGTGCGCCCCAAGTGGACTCGTCGGCGGCCCTGGCGGCCGCGGCGGCCGGCGCGGCCGGCCCGGCATCCGGGGCGGTCCAGCTGCCGGTGCTGGACGGGCAGGTGCTCGCGGA
>JBIQML010000760.1:0-2317 GCA_044463405.1 Nakamurella lactea
AGAAGCGCGGCCGCCTTCTCCTGCGTGCCGGTAGCCTGCGCGAGCAGGTTCACATCGTCGCGCAGCCGGTCCATCTGGCGCGAGGCGTCCGCGCCGGTGGTCACCAGCACCGGCAGGGTCTTGGCCAGCTGGTCGGCCAGCGAGGCACCGCCGGCGCCGTTCATCACCACCAGGTCGGGCTTGAGCGCGACGATGGCGTCGATGCTCGGCTCGGCGCGGGTGCCGACGTCCTTCACGCTGGGGTCGAGTTTCTCGGCGACGTCCCAGGTTCCGTACCCCTTGGTGTCGGCCACGCCCACCGGCATGATGCCCAGCGAGACCAGCATCTCGGCCTCCCCCCATTCGAGCGCCACCACCCGGGTCGCCGGCTTGTCCAGGTGCACGGTGCGCCCGATGCCGTCGGTCAGGGTGATCGGGCCGGCGTCCGGGGCGGAGGAGGACGGTGACGAGGATCCGGCCGACGCCGATGCGCTCCCAGCAGACGCCGACGAAGACGATGCCGAGGCCGAACCGTCGCCGTTCGCGGCCGACGGATCCTGATCGGAGGACGACGCGGCCGATGAGCCGGCGGCCTGCGATGAGGCGGCCGAGCCGGAGCCGTCGGTGCCGCTGGCCGCGGAGGAACTCCCCGAACCGGCAGCGGAGGCGGTGGACGGGCCGCCGGCCGAGGCCGGGTCCTCGGTGGTGCCGCAGCCGGCCACGGCCAGCGCCAGCGCCGCGACGGCGGCGATCACAACGGTACGGACTCTTGACACGAACACTCCTGTCGTGGAAGCGGATTGGTGTGCAGCGCAGCCGCGAGCCAGCGGCAGCACCGGGTTGGCCGGACGCGCGTGGACGCGGTCGGGGTCAGCCGACGATCGCCGGTTCCCGCACCGGTCGGCCGGACGATGCGGATCGCGGGAGCGGCGCCGGCGAGGCGTCGGCACGGTTTGCAGCGTCGGGGTCCCGCAACCGGCGCCGTTCGTGCCGTCCGAGGGTGCGGGTGGTCAGCATGCCGGTGACGGGATCGGTGTGTACCACCACCGGGACCTCGTACACCGCCGTGAGGATCTCCGCCGTCAGCACCTCCTCCGGGCTGCCGGTCGCGTACACCCTGCCCCGATGCAGCAGCACCACCTGATCGGCAATGGCCGCGGCGTGGTTGAGATCGTGCAGCACGACCCCGACCGCGATCCCGTCGCGGGCGAGATCGACCATCAGATCGAGCATGTCGGACTGATAGCGCAGATCCAGGTGGTTCGTCGGCTCGTCCAGCAACAGGATTCCGGTGTCCTGTGCCAGGCATCCGGCCAGCCACACCCGCTGCACCTGCCCCCCGGAGAGTTCGTCCACCCGACGGTCGGCCAGCTCACCGACCCCCGTCACCGCCATCGCCCGCGCGACGATCGCCGGGCCGTCCGGATCGTGCCGCCGGAACCGGCCCTGGTGCGGATTCCGGCCGTAGCCCACCAGGTCGCGCACCGTGACGCCGTCCGGCGTGGGACGCTGCTGGGTGAGCATCGCCACCCGTTGCGCGAACTCGCGCCGGGTCAGCGCGCAGGCATCACCCGACCCGTCACCGCTTCGCGCTCCCCCGTCGCCGGAACCCTTCCAGTGCTGGACGCCACCGTCCATCACCACGGTCAGTGCCAGCGTCCCGGCGGACGCCGGATGCAGTCGCGCCATGGCCCGCAGCAACGTCGACTTGCCGCTGCCGTTCGGCCCGACCAGGGCGGTGATCCTGCCCGGCGCCACCTCCAGGCGGGCGTCGTGCACCACGGCGCCGTTCCGGTATCCGACCACCAGACCGTGCGCGTTCAGGCCGTCCCGTCGCTGCCGGCGGGACGGCGGCCGTTCGGAAGCAGCCAGCGTCATGCAGGGAAGGATAGCCTTACCTACTGGGGTCGCCGCAAGGGGCGTGACGCACGCCATGCGGACACCGCCCGCCGGCCCGGTTCGACCCGTGGTCGGGCTCGCCGGCACGGGACTCGCCGGTGGAGATGCCCCACCCGCTTGATCACCCTCTGCCGGGAACGACCCCAGTCTTAGGTCCGGCTGCCGCACGCCCGCGCGCGGGTGCCGGGTCGGTTCCAGCAAAACCGTTGAAAGGACACCCATGTCACCCAGCCGATCGGTCGTTCCGGGGCGGCCGCAAGAAGCTGCTGGTGCTGACCATCGCCCTGATGGCAGCGTCCACCACCGCCATCGGCGTGATCCCCGGCTACGCCACCATCGGCGTGGCCGCGCCGCTGCCGCTGATCCTGGCCCGCATCGTGCAGGGCGTGGCCGCCGGCGGCGAGTTCATCGGCGCGGCAACGTATGTGTACGAGCACGC
>JBIQML010000761.1:0-2268 GCA_044463405.1 Nakamurella lactea
GGCGTCGAAGCTGGCGGCGGACCACTTGCGGGCGGAGTTGAACGCGATGGTGCCGGTGCGCAGCCAGCCGTCCGGTGGGGGAATGGCGGCGGCCACGGCCTTCAGCGTGCCATTGGCGTTCGGATCGTCGGCCAGCGCGCCCAGCGCCGCGTGGAGTTCGTCGGCGCCGACGACGGGGCCACCGGCGCCGGCCGTTCCCACCGGGATGACGTCCTCGAAGGCGATCTCACCGACGGTGAGGGTGCCGGTCTTGTCCAGGCAGACCACGTCCACCCTGGCCAGGCCCTCCACCGCGGGAAGCTCCTGCACCAGCACCTGCTTGCGGGTCAGTTGCACCGCGGCCATCAGGAAGGCGACGCTGGTCAGCAGCACCAGACCCTCGGGTACCAGGCCGACCAGGCCGCCCGCGGACCTGATCACCACCTGCTGCCAGCCCTGGTCGCCGATCGCCCTGGCCTGGCTGAACAGCTGCAGCGGCAGTGCCAGCACGATCACCCAGGTGATGTATTTGAGCAGGGTGTTGATGGAGGCCTGGATCTCCGAGTGGGTGCGGGTGAACTTGCGGGCCTCCGCGGCGATCCGGTTGGCGTAGGAGTCCGCGCCCACGGCGGCGGCGAAGAACCGGCCGGTGCCCGCCACCACGGTGGTGCCGGACCGAACCTCGTCACCGGCCGACTTCGGGACCGCGTCGGACTCGCCGGTGAGGTTCGACTCGTCGACCTCCAGCCCCGCCACCGACTCCAGGGTGCCATCGGCCGGCACCTGATCCCCGGTGCGCAGCTCGACCAGGTCGTCCAGCACCACCTCGGCGGTGGGCACCGTCACCACCGCCCCGTCGCGCACCACGGTGGCGGTCGGCGCGTGCAGCAGGGCGAGCCGGTCCAGCTTCCGCTTCGCCAGGTACTCCTGCACGATCCCGATGCCGGAGTTGACCACCAGCACGATGCCGAACAAGCCGTCGGCGAACGAGCCGGTGACGAGGATCAGCACGAACAGCGCACCCAGGATCGCGTTGAACCGGGTGAACACGTTCGCCCTGACGATCTCCCACACCGAGCGCGAGGTGCCGGACAGGCTGGCGTTGACATGTCCGGCGGCCACCCGCTCGGCGACCTCGGACCCGGTCAGGCCGGTCGGGCGGTGCGTGGAGGGGGCAGCTTCGGTTCCAGCGGCGGCGGAGGCGTTCGTCGTCACCGCTCTACTGTTCCAGATCGGGCGGCCGTCCGCGGCCATCCCGCCAAGATCACCTGCGCGGATCGACCGGACGGGCCGGCGGCTACCCCTTGACGGCGCCGGTCAGGCCGCCGACGATCCGGCGTTCGGCCAGCATGAACAGCCCCAGCGACGGGACCATCGACAGCGCGGTGAACGCGAACACCCTGGCGGTGTCCGAGGAGTACTGGGTCTGGAAGTTGGCCACTCCCAGCGGCAGCGTGAAGTTCTCCGGATCGTTGAAGACGATCAGCGGCAGCAGGAAGAAGTTCCAGCTGCTGACGAAGGCCAGGATCGACACGGTGGTCAGCGCGGGCACGCACAGCGGGATGAGGATGCGCCAGAAGAAGCCCAGCCTGCCGGCGCCGTCGACCACCGCGGCGTCCTCCAACTCGCCCGGAATGGCGTGCATGAACGGCCGCAGGATCACGATGGTGATGGACAGCGAGAACGCCGCCTCCGGCAGCGCGACGCCGAACGGGTTCTCCAGCAGGCCGATGTTGCGCAGGATCAGGTACAGCGGCAGCGAGGCCACCCCGAGCGGGAACAGCAGCCCGCTGGTGAACAGCAGGAAAAGCCCCTCCCGCCCCGGGAAGGTGTATCTGGACAGCGCGTAGGCCGCGGTCGACCCCAGCACGACGGTGACGACGGTCGCGACCACCGCGATCAGCGCGCTGGTGCCCATCAGGTGCCAGAAATATCCGGAGCCGAGGATGGCGGCGTAGTTGTCCCACACCCAGTGGCTGGGCAGCCCGGCGGGCGAGGCGTTGATGTCGGGAGTGGTGCGGAACCCGCCGATCACCACGAAGAGCATGGGAACCACGGTGACGACGACCACCACGGCCGCCGCCAGGTAGGCCAGCGCGGTCCCCAGCGGGCTTCCCCGGCGCCTGCCGGTGCGCGGCGGGCGGGGCGCGACCGGCGCCGTCCGCCGGGTCGATGTCACGGTCACCGCAGGATCACCCCGCCATCCGGGTCACGTCGTCCTGCGTGTCGCGGCGCATCACGAAGCGCTGGTAGAGCAGCGCGAAGACGAAGCAGATGGCGAACATCACC
>JBIQML010000762.1:0-2310 GCA_044463405.1 Nakamurella lactea
CCATGCCGCCGAGGGCCGCCAGCGCGGCCAGCCGGGTCGGCACGTCCGCCGCGCTGTTGGCGTGCACGGTGCCGGCGCCGCCGTCGTGCCCGGTGGTCAGGGCGCCGAGCAGGTCGATCACCTCCGCGCCCCGGACCTCCCCCACCACCACCCGGTCCGGCCGCATCCGCAGCGCCTGACGCACCAGTTCCCGCAGCGGCACCGATCCGGCGCCCTCCACGTTGGCCGACCTGGCGACCAGCCGCACCAGGTGGGGGTGTGGCGGGCGAAGCTCCTCGGCGTCCTCGACGGTGACGATGCGCTCGGCCGGATCCACCTCGGCCAGCAGCGCTCCCAGCAGGGTGGTCTTGCCGCTGCCGGTCCCGCCGCTGATCAGCATCGCCAGCCGCGCGCGCAGCACCGCATGGACCACCGCGGACGAGGCGCCGGGCAGCAGGCCGGCGCGTTCCAGGGCGGTCAGGTCGTACCGGGTCGGGCGCAGCACCCGCAGGGACAGGCAGGTGCCGGAGGAGGCCACTGGCGGCAGCACCGCATGCAGCCGGGTGCCGTCGGGCAGCCGGCCGTCCACGTACGGGTGCGCGTCGTCCAGCCGCTGGTCGGGGGAGGCGGCCAGCCGCCGGGCCAGCCGCTGCACGGCGGCGTCGTCGGCGAACGACACCTCGACGCGTTCCCAGCCGCGGCCCCGATCCACGCGCACGTCGTCCGGGCCGTTGACGACCACGTCCGTGGTCGCCGGGTCGGCCAGCAACGGGGTCAGTGGACCGCATCCGGACAGCTCCCTCTCCAGATCCCGGATGAGGCTGAGCATCTGCGCGTCGTCCACCACGCCCAGCGACTCGGCGCGCACGGCGCGGGCCAGCGCCACCGGGTCCGGGTCGGAACCGGTGGCCGCGAGCCGGCGCTGCACGCGCTGCACCAGGTCGCCCGGCAGGTCGGCGGCCGCCGTCACCGCGGCGCCCCGTCACCGCCAACGGCCGCGGCCGACAACGATCCCCTCACACCGTCACCCCCACCCGTTCCAGGACGGCCGCGGCAGCCCTGCCCAGCGGTCCCTTCGGACTCGTGCCGGGCGGGTCGCCGCCGTCCAGCCTGCGCTCCAGCCCGGGCTCGGGTCGCATGCCCGCCAGCAGCGGAAGTTCGAGGGTGCCGGCGATGTCGCCGGCGCCCAGGCCGCCCGGTGACGGCCCGCGCACCACCACGCCGAGCCGCGCGCCCAGCTCGGCCAGGCGGGGCGTCACCCTGGCCGCCGCGTAGCAGCCGCGAACGTCGGCGGGCACCACCAGCACGGTGAGGTCGGCTCGGGCGACGGCCCGGTCGCCGGCCGGTGTGGGCGTCCTGGGCAGGTCGACGACGGTGACGTCGCCGGCCCGGCAGGCCGCATCCAGCACGGTGTCCAGCACGTCGGGATCCAGCGGCCGGCCCGGGTCCCGCGGCCGGGCGAGCATGGCCAGCGACCCCCGGCCGGCGGGCACCGAGGGCAGCGCCCGGTGCAACGCGTCCGGGGGCAGCCGCCCGCTCGGCGCGGCGATGTCGTCCCAGCGGGCACCATCGGCGGCCTCCCGTCCGAGGACCACGTCGACGCCGGGGCCCCACGGGTCGGCGTCGGCGAGCACGACGCCACGACCGGATCGCACGGCCGCGAACGCCGTGGCGACCGCCAGCACGGTGGCGCCGGCCCCGCCGCAGGCTCCGACCATCCCGATCACCCGCCCGTCGCCGGGCCCGCTGGTGCCGGCGTCGGCAGCGTCGGCCAGCAGCCGCACCAACTCGTCGTCCGCCGAGCCCATGCCCAACACCCGGTGCGCCCCGATGCTCAGGCAGGATGCCCACTGACCGGCGTCCAGGTCGTGGTCGGTCAG
This sequence comes from Nakamurella lactea, assembly GCA_044463405.1. Taxonomy (GTDB): domain Bacteria; phylum Actinomycetota; class Actinomycetes; order Mycobacteriales; family Nakamurellaceae; genus Nakamurella; species Nakamurella lactea_B. The sequence continues at coordinate 1,860 of JBIQML010000762.1, forward strand.
CACCACGACCCCGTCGCGGCGCGGCATTCGTGAGGACGCCGCAGCGCCCACCTGGTCGGCGTCGAGCAGGATCAGCGGCGCGCGCCGCCACGGGCCGGTGGCGGTGACGGTGTCGGCGTGGTCGATGGGCACGCCAGCGGCGGCGGCGACCCGCTCGATCGCCGCCAGCAACTCGTGCTTGGCCGTGATGGCCAGCGGTGGCTCCCGCACCGGACGCCCCTCCCCGATCGCCGTGCACCCGCCGTCGGGTGCACTTCCGCCAGTCCATCGTCCGGCACGCGTTCGGTGGGGCGCAGCGGCCGGGATGTGGATGGAATTCGGACAGGGGGACAGATCGGAGCCTTGGAGATCGGAGCACCGGTCGCCCCGGGGATCCGTCGCTGACGCACCCGGGAACTGCCGCGGACGCACCCGGGAACTGCCGCGGACGCACCCGGAAATAGGGGCGGCC
>JBIQML010000763.1:0-2307 GCA_044463405.1 Nakamurella lactea
CGGCCAGGCAGGCCATCACCAGCATGTCGTCCAGCCGCCAGTGCTCGGCGACGCCGCGGCCCGGCCCGGCGGTCCCGCCGATGGCCCGGCCCCGACCGGGGCCAGGGCGTCCCGGCCGGCCCGGACGGGCGCCCGGCCGGCCGAGGACCACCCCGGCCAGCACCGACCAGAGCGCCAGCAGCACCGCCACCGCCACCGCCGCGAACGCCAGGTAACGCACCGACGCCAGCGCCACCGGCACCCCGTTGTGTCCCCAGTCGCCGCTGCCCACCCCGAACACCCGCGGCAGCCAGGAGGGCAGGTTGCCGATATTGGTCCAGCGCTGGTCGTGGCTGGCCGGCGCGTTCATGGCGCCGATCTGGTAGGCACCCCAGGCGGCGAACAGCTTGCGCAGCAGGTAGGCGGCCACCAGGGATCCCAGGCCGGCCGCCACCGCCGGGGCCCCGGCCAGCACCCGCCTGGTGCGCAGCGAGGCCAGGATGCCGGCGCACACCACCGCGCCGACGCCGTAGGAGATGATCTGCAGATCGCCCAGCAGCCCCGCGGTCAGCAGCAGCAGCGCCACCCACCAGCCGGTGCCCCACCGTCCGGAGCGCAGCCCGGCGAACGCGAGCAGGCACCACAGCATGGTCCCGACATGCCAGGCGCCGTGCAGGAACAGCACCGCCCACACGTCGGAGGGCAGCCCGATCAGCGCGATCACGGCGCCGACGGCGACCACCGCCGGACCGCCGCGCAGTCCCTCGCGGGCCAGCAGCCCGCAGGTGATGAGCACCAGCGCGGCCAGCACGCCCGGAACCACGTACATCAGCACCGGATTCACGCCGGTGAACAGTTCCCCGACCACGTAGTAGGGGATCTCGACGGTCCAGAACGAGTCGTACAGCATCCGCCAGCCGTTCAACAGCACATGCCCCTGCAGGATCGACTGCGCCTCCAGCAGCGGAGTGGCGCTGTCCGTCTCCAGGATGCTGACGCCCGGTTCGGTGGTCAGCCGCGCCGCCTGGCTGGCCAGCAGTGCCACCACGACCACGAATCCCGCGACCCCGACGGCCACCGCGACGGGCGCCGGCACCGAGTACCGGCCCCATCGGCGTCGCCGCGCCCACCAGCGCGTCCCGACGGGGATGGGCACGGTGTCCGACTCGGAGGGCACCGGTCGCCCGGCCGGCGAGCGGAGTGCGGACTGCCGGCCGAACTCGGCGCGGGTGCGGGAGACACCGGCGGTGACGGAGGTGCCGGGTGCCGGCCCCGACGGTCGACCGACGCCCCCGGGGGCAGCATCCACGACCCACACCCTAGCGATCGCTCCCGCACCCGCGGCCGTTTCGGCGGTCGCGATGATCGGCCCGGATACGATCGTGGTGTGCATACCCTGCTGGACGTCCTGCACGTCGTGACGGCCGTCTTCCTGGTCGGCCCGATGGCCATCCTGCCGATGAGCGCGATGCGCTCGGTGCGTGCGGCCGACGGCGCTGCCGTGCTCACCACTGCCCGCTCGACGATGATCTTTTCGCTGGCGTCGCTGCTGGTGGTGCTGTTCGGGTTCGGCGTGCTCGGCGTGTCCGACGAGAAGCACGGGCTGTCGGTGGCGACGCCATGGGTGCTGATCTCCATCATCCTGTACGCCATCGCGCTGGCGCTGAACGTGCTCGCCGTGGTGCCCGCGCTGCGCAGCGCCGGGGAGCATCTGCAGGATCCGGACGGCGGCGCGCTGCGCGGCAACGACTACAAGCGGATCGCCGTCACCTCCGGGGTGGTGACGCTGCTGCTGGTGGTGGTGGTCGTGCTCATGGTCGTCAAGCCCTGAGCCAGACCGTTGATGGAATCCGCGCACCCCGTCGTCGGGGTCCTGGCGTTGCAGGGCGACGTCCGCGAACACCTCCGGGTGCTGACCGGCCTGGGGGTGAGCGCCCGCCCGGTACGGCGGCCGGAGGAGTTGGCAGGGGTGCACGGCCTGGTGATCCCGGGCGGCGAGTCCACCACCATGAGCCGGCTGCTGGACGTCTTCGAGTTGCGCGAGCCGCTCGCCGACCGGCTGCGGGACGGCCTGCCCTGCTACGGCTCGTGCGCCGGGATGATCATGCTGGCGACCCGGATCCTGGACGGCCGGCCGGACCAGCGGCCGCTGGGGGCTCTGGACATCACCGTGCGGCGCAATGCGTTCGGCCGGCAGGTCGACTCGTTCGAGACCGAGTTGGACGTGGCCGACCTGCCCGGCGGCCCGCTGCGGGCGGTGTTCATCCGGGCGCCGTGGGTCGAGTCGGTGGGACCGGGCGTGCGGGTGCTGGCCAGCGTGCCGGCCCC
>JBIQML010000764.1:0-2307 GCA_044463405.1 Nakamurella lactea
CGTGCTGGCCGCCGTGTTCGGCGCCGTCTCCGGGTCGTCCACCGTGCTGGTGACCATCGGCCTGTTCCTGGTGGGCCTGGGCTGGTCGTTCTCGCTGGTGGCGGGATCGACCCTGCTCGCCGAATCGGTCCCCGAGTCGGTCCGTCCGACGGTACAGGGCACCTCGGACATGGTGATGAACCTGATGGCGGCGGTAGCGGCGGGTGGATCCGGCTTCGTCCAGGAGCTCGCCGGGTTCGGCGGCCTGAACTTCGTGGCGGCCCTGCTGACCATTCCGGTGCTGGTGCTCTACCTGGGCGTAACGGTCCGCCGGCGGGTCCGGCCTCGGTTCGGCGGGTGAGCGCCGGCAGCGCTTCCCGGCGTGACCGGCGGTGACGTGACGAGCCGGGACCGTCCGTGCCGGCGCCGACCGTGGCACCGCCGCCATCTGCATGTGCCGACCCTGGGCTCAGCGCCCGCGCGGCCGCCAGGTGACGATCGCGGTGGCGCGGGTGCGCCAGGGCACCAGGTCCTGCCGCACCGGACCGGAGACCACACCCCCGGGCGCCGGCGGCGCGTGCCGGCGGGTGACGCTCAGTTCCGCGCGCAGCGCCGCCAGCTCCTCCGTCAGCTCGCCGACCCGCTCGCGCAGCGCGTCGACCTGGCTCTCCAGCTCGATGATCCGGCGGATGCCGGCCCGGTTCACGCCCTCGTCCTGGGACAGCCGCTGCACCTGCTGCAGCAACTCGATGTCGCGCTGCGAGTAGCGCCGGCCCCCGCCGCTGGTCCTGCCCGGCGAGACCAGGCCCTCCCGGTCGTAGGAGCGCAGCGTCTGGGCGTGCATGCCGGCCAGCTCGGCGGCCACCGATATCACGAACACCGGTGTGTCCGTCCGGATCTCGCCGACGATGCGGCCGTCGGGCATCACCTGGTGGATGGTGCGGTCGCCGGTCGCGGACCGGTGCTCCGCGTGCTCCTCGGGGTCGGCTACGTGCCGGACGTGCTGCTGGTCGGCCATCTCACGCACCGGCCTTGCTGGTCTGCGTGGTGGGCTCGGCGGCCCGCACCGCGGCGGTGATGTCGGGGCGCGGGTCGTCGGTCTGCGCGTTCGCGAAGCCCTGCAGGGCCGTGCGGGCGGCCTCGGACAGCTTGGACGGCACGGCGACCTCGACGGTGACGATGAGGTCCCCGGTGTGGCCGTCCTTGCGGCGCACCCCCTTGCCCTTCACGCGGAGCTTGCGGCCCGACGCGGTGCCCGGCGCCACCTTCAGCGACACCGGAGCGCCCAGGGTGGGGACGCGCAACGTGGTGCCCAGCGCCAGTTCGGCGAAGGTGACCGGCACCGTCAGCGTCAGGTTGTCGCCGCTGCGCCCGAACAGCGGGTGCCTGCCGACCCGTACCACCACGTACAGGTCGCCTGCCGCGCCGCCGGCCACGCCGGGCTCACCCTTGCCGGCCAGCCGGATCCGCTGGCCGTCCGCCACACCCGCAGGGATCCGGGTGGTGACGGTCTTGGAGGACAGCACTGTCCGCTCACCGTGGCAAGTGGGGCACGGGGAGTCGATGATCGACCCGGTGCCGTGGCAGTTGCGGCACGGCTCGGAGAAGGCGAAGGACCCCTGGTTGCGGGTGGTCAACCCGGTGCCGTGGCAGACGGGGCAGTCGTGCGGCGTGGTGCCGGGCTTGGCCCCGGTGCCGTAGCAGGTGGGGCAGGTGGTCCGCTCGGTCAGCCGCAGCGGCACCGTCGCGCCGTTCACCGCGTCGGTGAACGACAGCGTCACCTCGGTCTCCACGTCGGCGCCGCGCCGCCCGCGGGAGGTGCGGGCCCCGCCGCCGCGGCGGTTGAACAGGCCGCCGAACAGGTCGCCCAGGCCGCCGTCGCCGCTGCCCTGGGTGGCCGTGCGAAACAGGTCCGACAGGTCGAAGCCACCCGCCGTGCCGGCGCCGGGGCCCGGGGCACCGCCGGGGAACCCGCGGAACGCCCCGGAGGCCATCAGGTCCCTGGCCTCGTCGTATTCCTTGCGCCGCTTGTCGTCCGAGAGCACGTCGTAGGCCTCGGAGACCGCCTTGAAGCGCTCCTCGGCCTGCTTGTTGCCGGGGTTCTTGTCCGGGTGGAGGTCGCGGGCGAGCTTCCGGTAGGCCTTCTTGATCTCCGCCGTGGTGGCCGTCTTGGGCACGCCCAGATCGGCGTAGTAGTCCTTCTCATAGAGGTCCTTGGCGCTCACCGATTCGCCTCCTTCCCTTGATCATGCCCGGTCGGGCGCTGCCGTGCGTGGAGGGCGACGCCGGACGGGTGCCGAATCGATCCGCGGGCGCCACCGCCGGGGC